>DATHSE010000237.1:0-3076 GCA_035464455.1 Anaerolineae bacterium
CTGCATGGCCGGCCGTCGGCACCTCTGCGCCCATAGCATCGGCCTGGGCGTCGGACGTGACGGCGCCTTCGCCGAGTACGTGGTGCTGCCGATGACCAACGTGTGGCACCACTGGCCGGGGATCGACGAGGACGTGGCGGCCATCTTCGACCCCTTCGGCAACGCCGTCCACACGGCGCTCGAGTTTCCCGTGCTGGGCGAGGACGTGCTCGTCTCAGGCGCAGGCCCCATCGGCCTCATGGCCATCGCCATCGTGCTGCACGCGGGCGCTCGCTACGTGGTGGCGACGGAACCGAACGCCTACCGCCGCCGCCTGGCGCATGCCATGGGCGCGACGGTCGTCGTCGACCCGGCCGCCGCCGACCTCGGCCAGGTCCAGCGGGACCTGGGCATGGTCGAGGGCTTCGACGTCGTGCTGGAGATGTCAGGTCACCCGGATGCCATCCGCACTGCCATCAGCCACATGGCACATGGCGGCAGGCTTGCGCAGCTGGGCATCCCCACCGAGATGATCAGCCTCGACTTCAACGACATCGTCTTCAAGATGCTCACCATCAGCGGCATCTACGGCCGAGAGATGTACGACACCTGGTACAAGATGAGCGTGATGCTGCAGTCGGGTCTGGATATCCGCCCAGCTATCACGCACCGCTTCTCGTTCGAGGAGCACGAGGCCGCCTTCGCCACCGCACGCTCCGGCGAGAGCGGCAAGGTGCTCATGGATTGGAGCCTCTGATGCCCACCCCGCTGGACTTCCTTGCCCACGAGGTCGCCGAGCTGCGGGCCCAGCACCTCTACCGGCCGCTGCGCGAGATGACCTCCGCTCAGGGACCGACCTGCGTGGTGGACGGTCGCGAGGTCATCAGCTTCTCCTCCAACGACTACCTCGGCCTCACGCACCACCCACGGCTGCGTGCAGCCGCCGAACGAGCCGTTCACGAGTACGGTGTCGGATCGGGCGCAGTGCGCACGATCGCGGGCACGATGTCGCTCCACGAGCAGCTGGAGCGTGACCTCGCCAGCTTCAAGCGCGTCGAGGCCACGCTGGTGTTCCAGTCGGGCTTCACCGCCAACACCGGGGTCATGCCTGTCGTGATGGGCGAGCACGATCTCTTCGTCAGCGACGCCCTCAACCACGCTTCCATCATCGACGGCATGCGGCTGTCGAAGGCGCGACGGGTGGTCTACCCGCACAAGGACGTGGCGGCGCTGCGCACCATCCTGGCGCGGGCGGCCGCGCAGGGCGACCCGGACACGGGTGAGCCCTACCGGCTCATGCTCGTGGTCACCGATGGGGTCTTCAGCATGGACGGCGACATCGCGCCACTGCCGGGCATCGTCGAGGCCGCCGAGGAGCATGCTGCGGCGGTGCTGGTCGACGACGCCCACGCCTCCGGCGTGCTGGGCGACCACGGGCGCGGGAGTGTCGACCACTTCGGCCTGCACGGCCGTGTGGCCATCCAGGTAGGCACGCTGTCGAAGGCGGTGGGTGTCCTGGGCGGCTACGTGGCTGGCCCCGGCGCGCTGCGCGAGCTGCTGACCCAGCGTGCGCGGCCGTTCCTGTTCTCGACCTCGCATCCACCCGCCGTGGCTGCCGCCTGCATCGAGGCCCTAGCGGTCATGCAGGAGGACGGCGAGCTGCTCCAACGGCTGTGGGCCAACACGCGGCGTTTCAAGGAGGAGCTGCGGCGCCTCGGGTTCGACACCGGCGCCTCCGAGACACCCATCACGCCCATCATGGTGGGCGACTCGCAGGCAGCCATCCGCTTCAGCGACCGTCTCTTCGAGGCCGGAGTATTCGCGACCTCGGTGGTCTACCCCACGGTGCCGCTGGACGGCGCCCGGCTGCGGACCATCGTCACGGCGGCCCACACCGACGAGCACCTCGAGCGGGCGACCGAGGCCCTCGGCCACATCGGCCGCGAGCTGGGGATCGTCAGCGGCTGACCGGATGGCGTGGTCCCGTTGGTGTGGGCCTGTCGGCCGACGTCAGTGTGCGCATCCTCAGCCATCCTCCGAGACGTCCAGGCCCGGCTCGCTCGCACGTGCCTCCGCCACCATCGCCGACAGGCGTCCGTGGTGTGCGCCGCGCCAGTAGGTCTTGCCGCAGTCGGCGCAGCGGCGGAAGCGATGGTAGAGCTGACGGGTCATGGGCGGAAGGTGTTGCTCCACCGTGGCCTTGGCGACATCGCGCAGGAGCCCGTTGCAGGCGATGCAGCGCGTGAACGGATCGATGTCTCCGGCCAGCTGGAAGCGCCGCACGATCTCCTTCACCTGCTCTCGAGGGTCGGTGCTGCGAACGAAGGTGCCATGGGTGATGGCCCTGCGCTTGAGCAAGCCCAGGTCGCGCGTCAGCAGGATGCGCCGCTCGCCCGTCGCGATGGCCACCAGCTCGTCGTCCGCCGCGTCGCGCTGGTAGTGGCAGTCGAAGCCCAGCAGGCGAAGGCGCCTGGCCAGCTTGCCAAGGTGTACGTCCAGCACGAAGCGCATCTCGCGCAGGGGCTGCGGTCGGACACGCACGAGCCCGGAGACGTCGAAGGACTCGAACACCGGGTAGACGCTGATATGGTCCCCATCGCGCACCTGGTAGCTGAAGTCGACCGACGTCCCGTTGGCCAGGATGATCTCGACCTCCGTGTGAGGGACCCCGTACGACTCGATGACGTCCTTCACGCTGCCCGGCTCACGGAAGGCATGGACGATCTCGCTCGCGCGACGCGCGGGAGACAGGAAGTCACGTAGCTCCGCGTAGAACCGCACCTGCGCGCGCATCGCCCGCCCGCTCGTCCGCTCGTCTGCTATCCGATGAGCGACCGGCATGCGTCGCGGCCTCGACCTGCGGTCAGCCGAGCGCGCGCTGGATGCCGGCCGGATCGTCGCCACCCAGGACGAGCCGGCCGTCCGTGGTCAGGTACACCAGGTCGATGCTGAGGCCGAGCTCTGCGACGCGACGCAGCAGGGCCGCCGCAGCCCCAGGACGATCCTCCACCTCGCTGAGCACGACCCGGCGTTCCGCGAGGATGTCGAAGCCCGAATCGATGAGCGCACGACGTGCCTGCTCGGCCTCAGAGACGAG
>DATHSE010000238.1:0-2083 GCA_035464455.1 Anaerolineae bacterium
CGTCGTCGCCGTGGAGGACCAGCCGGCGGCAGCCCTGGGCCCTCCCAGCCTGGAGTCCGCCGTGGCGGCGCTGGCCAGCACGGCGGTGACGCTGGCCGGCGGGTCCGCGTCCTCGGCGGAGCCGGCCACCTCTATCGAGCCGGCCAAGATCCGCCTGCCCGCATGCGAGATCCAGGACATCCGCACGCGCTACGGCCAGGTCCGGCACTGGAAGCGTACGCTGCTTGACACCAACCTCAGGTTGCGCCGGAGCTATCAGCCGCGCGACCTGGTGTCGGTCTCACGCGCTGGTATCGCCGGCAGCGGCAGGGTCCGCAGCATCATGATCGCTGACCTGCAGGCGCTGGCGGCCGCGGCTCGCCGAGCCGGCAAGCCCCTGGCAGTGCGTTCGGCCTATCGCTCGTACGACTACCAGAAGTCGCTGTTCGACTACTACGTGCGCACGCAGGGGTACACGACGGCCATCAGGTTCTCGGCGCGCGCGGGCCACTCCGAGCATCAGCTGGGGACCACGGTCGACTTCACCACCGCGCCCAACGTGCCCTTGCGGACCACCTTCGGCGAGTCGCCATCGGGCAAGTGGCTGGCCCGGAACGGCTGGAAGTACGGGTTCATCATGTCCTACCCCAAGGGCAAGCGCTCCGTCTCCTGCTACGGCTATGAGCCGTGGCACTGGCGTTACTTCGGCCGCGACACGGCCCGCAAGATCCACGAGTCGGGGCAGGTCCCGCGCCGGTACCTTTACGAGACCTCCGAGGCTGCACCGTAGACGAGCGCATTCGGATCTAGGATGAGGGGGCCGGAGCCGACCGGGTGGCCGGACAGCAAGACGAGGAGACGCCGGGGATGACTTCCACCATCGACGCGAGCGCGAGCGCAATCGGGGACAAGCTGCTCTGGGCAGTCGACCAGCTCGAGATCGAGATCCCGTCGTGGGGCTTCGCCAACACCGGGACCCGCTTCCGGGTGTGGAAGCAGGGGGGCACACCACGGACCGTCGAGGAGAAGATCGACGACGCCGGCACCGTCCATCGCTACACCGGCATCGCCAAGACCGTCGCCGTGCACATCCCCTGGGACAAGGTGGACGACTACCCCGCGTTGCTCGCGTACATGCAGGCCAAGGGCCTGAAGATGGGCGCTGTCAACTCCAACACCTTCCAGGATGCCGACTACATGCTGGGCTCGTTGTGCCATCCCTCGCCAGAGGTCCGGCAGAAGGCCATCGACGCCATCATCGAATGCTGCGCCATCGCCGAGCAGACCGATGCGCCGGCGGTGAAGGTGTGGCTGGGCGACGGCACCAACTATCCCGGACAGGACGACCTGCGCTGGCGCCGCAACCGCCTGGTGGAGGGGCTGCAGGCCATCTACGAGCACCTGCCAGCGCAGGCGCGCCTGTACCTCGAGTACAAGATCTTCGAGCCCTCGCTGTACTCCACCGACGTGCAGGACTGGGGCCAGGCGCTGGCGGTGTGCAACCGCGTGGGTGAGCGCGCCGTCGTCTGCGTCGACACTGGCCACCACAGCCTCGGGGTCAACATCGAGCAGATCGTGGCCCAGCTGCTGGCCGAAGGCAAGCTCGGCTCCTTCGACCTCAATGACAAGAAGTACGGCGACGACGACCTCATGGTCGGCTCCATCGACCCGTACCAGATGTTCCGCATCACGCACGAGCTCATCAACGCCATGCGCGATGACAGCGACCCCGTGGCGCAGAAGACGGCCAGGGAGACCGCCTACATGCTCGACCAGTGCCACAACATCGAGCCCAAGGTGCCGGCCATCATCCGCTCGGTGATGACTCTCCAGGAGCTCTTCGCCAAGGCCCTGCTGGTCGATCGCGAGGCGCTGCTGGCGGCGCAGCTGCGCGGCGACGTGCTCGAGGCCAACAACCTGCTGTGGAGCGCCTTCTTCACCGATGTGCGCGGGCCGCTGGCCGAGCTGCGCCAGCAGCGTGGCCTGCCGGCGGATCCGTTCCACGCCTACGTCGAGAGCGGCGAGGATGAGCAGCGAACGGCCGATCGCGTGGGTGGCGAAGCCGCCAGCTGGTAGCAGCCGCGACTGCGACTCGGCGAAGTCG
>DATHSE010000239.1:0-7071 GCA_035464455.1 Anaerolineae bacterium
CTGCGCGCGTCGGAAGCGATGCACCCCCTCGGTCGCGTGGGCGAAGCGGCCGATATCGCCGGCGTCGTGGCGTTCCTGCTCTCACCTGCGGCCGAGTGGATCACCGGTCAGCACATCGCGGTCGACGGCGGGCTCTCGAGCATCAAGCTGCCGCCGGCTCCGTCGCGTCCGACGGTGCCGCGGCCGGCTGCCTGAGAGGTCGCGGCGGTCCCGGACCGTCAGGCCTAGGAGGCTTCGCCCACCAGCGGTCGCCTCCGCCTGGGGCCGGCGAAGGCGCGGTCCAGCCACAGGCGCACCGGCTCGGGCGTATGGACGATGGCGTAGTACGCGACATAGGCGTAGGCCGCGCCGGCGATGGTGTCATGCACCCAGTGGTCGCCGGTGTACACCACCGACAGCGCCACCAGCAACGTGTAGCCGCAGGCCAGCCAGGCGACTCGACCGAAGGCCCGGCGCAGGAAGAGGAACATCAGGAATGGGTAGGCCACGTGCAGCGACGGCCAGGCGGCGACGTCGTTGGGTCCAAGGCCGTAGAACACCGAGGCGTACAGGAAGCTGCCGTCGAACCCGATCGACGCCGCGACCGAGCTGAAGACCTCGGGTTTCAGGTAGCTGATGAGCGGCGCACCGTCCGCTCCGTCGAGCAGCCCTCGTTCCGCGGCATACCAGGGCGGCGCTGCCGGGAAGAGCAGATAGGTCACGAAGGCAGCCAGGCTGAGCAGGATGAGCGCGGCCATGTAGTCGTGGAAGTGCGCGCGTCCCCAGAGCCATAGGCCGACGCCGGTCACGATGGGGATCAGGAAGTGGACCATGTACACCGAGGTGGCCACGGTCGCGGCCCAGTCCACGCCGGAGGCGGGATGAAGCGCCTCCTGCAGGACTTGCGTGGGGAGGTTGCCAAGCGCGAGGAACCGCTCGGCGACGATCATGTCCTCCAGGTGGACCGGGAAGCCGGCGTCATCGGCGAGCCCACGCATGAGCTCATAGGCGAGCAGCAGTGCGATGAGCGGGAGCCAGCTGGCCAGGTGGAGCCGGCCGCTGAGCAGCAGAACGCCGGCGAGGCCGAGTGCGACGACGGCCACATCGGGAGTGATGGCGACCCCGCCCTGTAGCATCAGGGTGGTGACCAGCAAGCTATAGCAGGCGAGCCCGACGAGCAGCAATCGCTGGTTGCGACGCTCCAGGGGGCGAGTCTGCACCGACTCCAATCCAGTCGTGGTGAAACCCTCCCGAGCCGACAACACACGGCATGTGCCGACGGGGCTAAGCGTACTGCGTCGTCGCTGCTCGCACCTGCTCAAGATGGGGTCGATCGTCGGTTGATGAGGCCCTCGCCACACCCTCAGGATCCGGCAACCAGCACCTTGATGGCGGCGGGCAGGACCCTGGCCTCGAGGCTACCCTCGCCGACGTAGTCACCGTCGACCTCCAGCGCCTCGGGTCGACCGGGCTGGATGGTGATCTGCCGCCCCCGCAGGCGGATGCTGCGCGACCCTGACTCGCCGCCAGGCGACGTTCGCCACAGCTGGTCGGCGAGGCCCCTGAGCCCGTCAAAGGCATTGTTCGCGCCCACCACGAGCAGGTCCAGCTGACCGTCATCGGGCTCGATCGGCATCCGTGGGCCCAGCACTCCGGGAACCAGCTGACCCATGTTCCCGATGAGCGCCAGGCTGGCCTCGGTCTCGATGAGGCGGCCGTCGATGGTGATGCGATAGGGAGCCGCGCTGACACGGGCGGCCAGCCGAAGCGCCTGGATGAAGTACGCGGCCGACCCTATGCGCCTCTTCCATGCTGCGGGCGTGGTGGCCATGAGGCGAGCATCGAAGCCGACCCCGCAGCCGATGGTGAACACGGTCACCTGGAGCGGGACAGCGGCTTGCCGGATCTCCACCTCGCCAAGGTCGATGGAGCGCGGCCAGGCGTGCTCGAGGACGTCGGCGGCGCGCAGCGGCGAGCGTGGGATGCCCAGCGCGGCCGCCAGCTGGTTGCCGGTGCCACCGGGAATGACGCCGAGGGGGGTCTCCTGGTTCGCCAGCGCGCCCGCGATGTCACGAAGCGTGCCGTCCCCTCCCACGCCGATGACGGCACGGACGCCGTCGCCGAGCGCGGCTTCGACGGCTGGGCGCGTGCCGGCCGCATCGACCGTCTCAACGATGGTCGGGGCGGCACCGTCGCGCCGCGCGAGGACCGCCTGGAGCCTGTCGAGCAGGACCCTGCGCGAGTCGGCATCGCGCACGCGAGCGGCGTTGCGATTGACGATCACGAGGCTCCTGCCCGGCGTGCTTGCTCCTGTCATGACGGCATGGTATGTGGATGGTGCCCACCGTCGCAGCGGGGTCGACCACCCGTGTGATAGCCTCGCCGGCCGCGCATCCGGTTCACGCCCCGGCGCGATGGCCTACTCTTCGCAGCGTGGGTGACGAGTGAGCGACGGCGACGACACGCGGGTGCAGGACGCGACGATGCATCCATGAGCGCGATCCCGGTCACCCGGACGCGTGTTCGCCTTCACCCAGACCCGCGCAGGGTCGTCATCAAGCCCTTCATGCCAGGAGCGCACATCCCCTCGAACGGCCGTGCGCGCGCCACGCAGGTCGTCCGCAGGATCCTGGCGCTGTCCGAGGCAGAGGCTGCGTCCACGCTGGAGGCCACTCGCGACCAGTTCGCCGACCGGCACGCCGACCTGGATGGTGCTCTCGAACGCAACTTTCGAGCGGTGGCCGGGCTGATCGATGACCCCGATGGCCTGACACCGGACCGCCGCTGTCTCATCGGGGCCTATTTCACCCACGAGTACTCCATCGAGGCCGCCGCACTCTCGAACCCCTCCATCGTTCCGTCTCCTGATCAGACCGGCCTCCAGCCGCACGAACAGCGCTTCATCGTCAGCTTGCGAGCGATCGGCGAGGGGCACCTCTCCTCGATCGAGTTCCGTTCGGGTGTCATCGATCAGCACGCAGGCATCCGCATCGATGCACCCAGCCCCTTCACCACCATCGGGGAGCGGCACGATCCGCTCTACCAGAACCACGCCTTCCGCACGAAGCTGCAGGAGCTGGGTGTGCTCAACGAGATCGCCAACCTGGTGCTGGACCCGCTGCCGACGGAGTTCACGCTCGCCGCGCTGGAGGCATCCATCCGCGAGCTGGACGATCTCGGCGTGGATCGTGCCGTCGCGTATGAGACGACCAGGATCATCCACTGGGTGGCTGCCTCCAACTACACCACCACGTTCCGTGCCGGCTCGCAGCTCTCGGAACGGGTGATCTTCCCGTCAGGACCGGCGGAGAGCCAGGGCATGGAGGACGCTCGGTTCGTGCGGTTCCGTCACGACGATGGCAGCGTCCTCTACTACGCCATCTACACCGCGTTCGACGGCTTCCAGATCCTGCCGCAGCTCATCGAGACGGCTGACTTCATCTCCTTCGACATCTCCACCCTCAACGGCGAGGCCGCCCGCAACAAGGGCATGGCCCTGTTCCCGCGGATGATCGACGGCCGCTATGTCGCCCTCTCCCGCCAGGACAACGAGAGCAACTTCGTCATGTTCTCCGACGACGTCCGACACTGGCGCGAGCCCGTCACCATCCAGGAGCCGGAACGGCCCTGGGAGCTGATGCAGCTGGGCAACTGCGGGTCGCCGCTGGAGACCGAGGCGGGCTGGCTGGTCCTCACCCATGGTGTCGGGCCCATGCGCCGCTATGCTCTCGGCGCCATCCTGCTCGATCGCGACGACCCTCGGCGGGTCCTGGGCCACCTCGATGAGCCGCTGCTGGTACCGGCCGAGGACGAGCGCGACGGCTATGTCCCCAACGTCGTGTACTCCTGCGGCAGCATGATCCACGCAGACCAGCTCGTGATCCCCTACGGCTTCTCCGACCTTGGCTGCGGCATCGCCGCCATCCCCCTGCAGGACGTCCTGAGCCGGCTCACCTAGGCGCCAGCGCGCTCCGCGAGGTCACGCACGCCTGGCCGAGTCCGATGTCGGTGCACCACCTCCTGGTAGACCGCGAGGTACTCGTCCACCATCCGGTCTACGTCGAAGCGTTGCTCGACCGATGTCCGAACCGCGAGGCGGTCGATGCCAGCCGAGGCATGGATGGCAGCCACGGCCTCGTCGGCACCTGCCACCAGGAAGCCGTTCTCGCCGTCGCGGACGATCTCCGGCATCGAGCCGCGTGCATTGGCGATGACCGGCGTCCCGCAGGCCATGGCCTCGACCACGCTGAAGCCGAACGGCTCGTCGAAGTCGATCAGGTGCAGGAGCGCCCTGGCTCGGCCGAGCAGCTCGCTCCGCGAGGTTGCCTCCACGGGGCCGATGTATGTCACCCGGTCCCCATCCAGTCGCGGCTTCACCAGACGGTCGAAGTAGTCATGGTCCTGGACGATGCCTGCGATGACCAGCGGCAGACCGGCGCGCTCCGCCACGTCGATGGCCTCGGCAGTCCCCTTGTCGGGGTGGATGCGGCCGAAGAACAGCAGGTAGTCGCCGGGCGTGGAGCGCAGCTCGAACTGCCGCATGTCGATGCCGTGATGGATGGTGGCGATGTAGTCCAGCCGCTCGTGCCGGTCCGCCGCGCTGATGGCGACGTAGAAGGTGCGTCCGTTGTACTTCTCATACACGGGCACGATGCGTTCCGATGAGAAGCCGTGGATGGTCGTCACCACCGGCGTGTCGACCAGGCCGCTGTAGGTCAGCGGCAGGAAGTCGAAGCTGTTGTGGATGAGGTCGAACTCGTCGGCTCGCTCGAAGAGGGAAGCGATGTGCAGGCTCTCCCAGACCTTGGGGTCGAGCGCCGGGTCTTCGGAGTAGCCACGCGGCGCACATGCCCGGAGGCGCGCGGCGGTGACCGAGTCCGCGGTCTCGACCAGAGTGACGTCGATGCCGCGCCGCACCAGCCCTTCGGCCAGCAGCGACACGAACTGCTCCCACGGCCCATAGTGCCGTGGCGGCACTCGCCACGAGATCGGCGCCAGCAGCGCCACCGCCAGCGGGCGCGCCGTCACCGGGTCGCCGCCAGTGCCTCGCGTGGCGACTCGGCTGACCCGACTGAGCGCTGGCGGAGGATGCGCACGTGCTCCAGGGCGATGAGCCACATCAGCGTGGACTCCGCTCCCTGGTTGAGGCTGACGCCGGCCGGTCCGATGCCGTCGCCGCCCGCACCGGCTCGGGGCTCGGCTACCCACGCGTGGGCGTCGTTACGCCCCAGGAACCAGCCGTACGCCATCTCCATGGCGTCGCGGTAGCGCGCCGAACCGGTGGCCTGGTAGGCGCTCTCGGCCGCGAGCAACATGGAGGTCGCGGAGATAGCTTGCTGGTCGAACATGGCCATGGCACCCCCCCTGGGCCACCAGCCCGCATTGCCCACGCTCCGGAACTGGCCGTCCTCGGTCGTCTGAGCGTCGATGAGCCAGTCGAGGACGCGAAGCCCGATGTCCACCAGGCGCATCCGGCCCAGCGCGTGTCCGCCCACGATGAGCGCTCTCGCCGGGAGCTCGTTCTCGTAGGTCACCACGGCCTCGGGCCAAGGCCAGGCGTCATCCATGGCGCAGCCTTCGAATGACCGCTGCAGGTCATCCGCGACTCGCTCGTAGATGTCGCGGACCTCGCCGTCCATGCCTGCGCGGGACAACGAATCGCAGGCCAGCAGGACCGTCGCGCGGGGTCGCAGCGAGCCGACCCGGCTGGCGCTCGGGAAGGCGCGCCGCAGCAGTGTGACCGCAGCCGCACGCACGGCGCCAGCGGGCGCCGCCTCGATGGTCTCGGCGAGTGCGAGCAGCGCGCGCGCGTCCGCATCCTCCGATCCGGGTTCGTCCAGCCACGCGCCATCGCTTCGCCTGAGGTTGTGGAACCTCCCGGTCGAGCCATCGAACGCCTCGTCGAGGAACCTGACGTTGCGAGCCGCACTCGGCTCCACGGCCGCCCAGCCCAGCTCGTGCTGGTGGAGCAGATCGACCAGCAGCGCGCGAGCCACGTCGTCGGTGCAGTAGCCATGATCGGGATCTGCCAGGGCACCCTGTGCGTGCTGCATGATCCCGATCTCGGTCGTCAGGGCATCGAGATGCCGGCGGCTCGCCGGGAACAACGGTGCGAGGTCAGGCACTGGGCACCGTGGCGGCAGGGATGGCCAGCGCACGCACGCCGCGCGGCACGGCGCGCACCCTGGTGACGGCCTGCCGGTAGTCGGCAGCGACGCGCGACCAGAGCATGCCGCGCCCGTGTGCGTACGCTCGTTGGGCCATGGCCGCACGGAGGTCGTGATCCTGCAGCAGCTCGATCAGCGCGCCGCTCATGGCAGCGCGATCTCCGGGAGGCACCAGTCGACCGCGACCGTCAGCCAGGATCTCCACCGCGTACAGGTACGGTGTGGAGACCGAGGGTTTGCCTGCCGCCATGGCGTAGGAGAGGGTGCCCGACACGATCTGGTCCAGGTTCGGATAGGGGGTCACGAACACGTCTGTCGCCTCCAGCCATCGGGATAGCTCGAGGCGCCCCACGAACCGGTCGACGAAGACCACGTGACGCGCGAGGCCCAGGTCGGCGACGAGTGTCTCCAGGCGAGTGCGATACCGTTCGCCCTCGCGCTCCAGCAGTTCCGGATGGGTCGCGCCAAGGATGACGTAGCGCGCCTCGGGCACGGCACGGACCACGGCGGGCATGGCCTCGATCACCGACTCGTAGCCTTTGCCGGGACCGACCAGCCCGAAGCTCAGCAGGACCGGATGTCCACCGAGGCCGACCGATGCCTTGATACTGTCCGGCTCCACCAGGGGCAGGTCGGGCACGCCATGCGGGATGATCTCCACCCTCGTGGGATCGGCAGCGTAGCGGTCGGACAGGAGCGAGGCCGCGGCCCGCGACATCACCACCACGGCGGCGGTGGTGTCCAGGATGCCCCGCATGATGCGGTGCTGGGCGGCGGTCGGATGGCGCAACACGGTGTGCAGCGTCGCCACGGCCGGCACGGAGAGGGCGGCCAGGAAGTCGAGCACGCCCCCGCCATCGTCAGGCCCCCAGATGCCGTACTCGTGCTGCAGGGAGACGGCATCGATGTCGCAGGCGTTCAGCGC
>DATHSE010000240.1:0-2155 GCA_035464455.1 Anaerolineae bacterium
CCACGACTGGATCGACAGGGCCGATGGTCACGCGATGCCGCCCGGGCCTGAGATGGCAGCCTGCGGGCGCAACCTATGCCCCGGGTGCCTCAGCTGTCGACCGCCCCTGTCAGGTCAGTCGCCCACGGCATAGACATGGGCCGGGGGCCTGGGCCGGGGGCATGGGCCGGGGACATGGGCCGGGGGCGCCGAGCGGCCCGGTGATGCAGGCGCACCCGGGCATGGGCGCCGAGCGGCCCGGTGATGCAGGCACACCCGGGGCATGGGCGCCGAGCTCGAGCCAGGATGATCCCGTGACCCTGGCTACTCGAGCGGCAGCGGCAGCTCCTCGGTGATGTCGCGGAAGTCGTAGAGGTGGTCGTTGTCCGGCCAGTCGTACGAGCGATTGGGCAGGTCGGGCAGATCGGCGCCGAAGTACTCGCGGAAGAGCATGCGGAAGATGTTGACGCCGCTGTCGTCCGGCGGCACCTGGTAATCGAGGTCGGGCAGGTAGTAGGCACGCAGCGCGCCGAAGCGGATGCCGTACGTCTCGGGCGTGCGGTCCACGCAGTCGATGTCGCCGCAGATGAAGGGACCTTCGTCGCCGGTGATGACGATGATGGGCTGCTCGTCGGGGGGCCGGTCCAGCAGCGCCTCGACGACCTCGAGCATGCGCGCGTTGGTGAAGGCCAGCTGCTCGGCGAAGAGCTCACTCTCGCGTCCGTCGGCGATGGCCTCCTTCTCGGTGGCCTTGCGCACGACGCCGCCGTCGGCGTCGAAGCCGTACGGTGGATGGGGCAGCAGGATGTGGGCGAAGACGAACTTGCGCCCGGGCTCGTCGGCAAGGCGGTGGAGCTGGCGGAAGGTGAACAGCGCTTCCTCGCGATGCCGGTAGCGGAAGTCGTCGTCCTCGACCCAGCCGGCCAGGCGCTCCAGGGCGGGCAGGATGGTGGCATCGCGCAGGACCTGCTCGAACTCGGTGGTGGAGCCCCACACGCGGACCTCGTCGGCGATGGGGCTGCTGCGCGTCGGCCCGTACCACGCGCCCAGGTGGTAGTAGCGATAGCCGTTGGCGCGCAGGAAGCGGCCGGCCTCGTGCTCGGCGAGCTTGGCGCGTGCCGGCGTCCGGTCGTCGGAGACCCGGCCGATAGACTCGGTGAGGTCGTCGAGCGTATCGAGGTTGAGGATGGAGGCGAGGCTGAAGTCGGTGGCCCGGTAGTTGGCGCGCGCACCGGGGACGACCGTGAAGCCGCGCTCGCGCAGCTGCGGGTAGATGTCGTTGCCGATGCCGTAGCGTTCCTCGATGGACCAGTCGGAGCCGTAACGGTCGAATACCAGCAGGTAGATGTCGCGATCCGGCCATCGCGTGGCCTCCGCGATGACGTCGTCGCCGACCGGCTCGCCCTGCGAGGCACGCGCCGCCCGGCTCGTCTCGGCCGGGATGATGGTGACGAGCGTGATGGCCAGCAGCGCCAGGCCGAACACGTTGAGAGCCGCGGTCACCCCGCTGAGCGACGACCCTGCCCTCCAGGCGTAGACGCCGACCGCGACCAGCAGGCCCGCCCAGGCCGCCAGCTGCAGTGGCTCCGACACGAACGTGTCACCCAGCTGTGCGCCGACGTGGCCGAAGAAGCCCACCGCGAGTACGACGGCGGTCGCCAGCAGGGCGCCGCGGCGCAGGTCACGGTAGAGGAGGGCACAGGCCACCAATACCACGCCGGCCACGCCGAGGGCGACGGTCAGCGGCCACCACAGGTCGGCCGGCAACACCTCGCTGATGTTGGCGGCATAGACGAACAGCACCGCGTAAGCGGCGAGCAGCAGCGGATGAAGCGGCAGTCGAGCCAGCGGTCCCATGATTCGCGGCAACGTAGCACGAGTGGCGGAACTGGACCTATCCTGCGTCGCGATGGACGAGCAGACCCGAACCCGCGCTGCCGAGCTGCGCGAGGTGCTGACCCGCGCCAACCGGCTCTACCACGAGCAGGATGCGCCGGAGATGCCCGACGCCGAGTACGACCGGCTCTTCCGCGAGCTGCTCGAGCTCGAAACGGCGCATCCCGAGCTGGTGACGCCCGATTCGCCCAGCCAGCGCGTGGGCGCGCCCGCCGGGGGCCCGCTGGGCGATGTCGAGCACCGGGTCCCGATGCTCTCGCTGGGCAACGCCTTCGACGCC
>DATHSE010000241.1:0-4641 GCA_035464455.1 Anaerolineae bacterium
GGGCAGTTCGACGACTACATCGCGATGCCCAAGAACAACATGTACCAGAGCCTCCACACCGCGGTGGTCGCACTCGACGGCAAGCCGCTGGAGGTCCAGATCCGCTCCCACGATATGCATCGGGTCTCCGAGGTCGGCATCGCCGCCCACTGGCGCTACAAGGAGGGATCACGCTCCGATCGCGCCTACGACGCCAAGCTGGCCTGGGTGCGCCAGCTCATGGAGTGGCAGCGCGACGTGTCCGACGCTACCGAGTTCATCGAGGGCGTCAAGCTCGACATCTTCCAGGACCAGGTCTTCGTCTTCACCCCCAAGGGCGATGTCAAGGACATGCCGGCCGGGGCCACCCCGCTGGACTTCGCCTATCGCATCCATACCGAGGTCGGCCACGCCTGCATCGGCGCCAAGGTGAACAACCGCCTGGTACCGCTCGACTACAAGCTCAAGAACGGCGACATCGTCGACATCGTCACCACCCGGAGCGCCCATGGGCCGTCGCGTGACTGGCTCAACATCGTCACCACCAGCCATGCCCGCGAGAAGATCCGCCAGTGGTTCAAGCGCCAGCAGCGCGACGAGAACATCAGCCACGGCAAGCAGCTGCTTGACCGCGAGCTGCATCGGCTGGCACGCACCAGCCTCGACAAGATCGACCACGACAAGCTGGAGGAGCTGGCCGACCAGCACAACCTCAAGACCGTGGACGACTTCCTCGCCGCCATCGGCTACGGGCAGATCGGGGCACAGCAGGTGGTCTCGCGCCTGGGCGTCGTCGACGATGTCGACGAGGTCCAGTTGCCCCAGGTCGCGCCGCCGCCGCCGCAGCCCGGCGGCATCCGCGTTCGCGGCGTGGGAGACCTGCTGGTGCGCTTCAGCAAGTGCTGCCACCCTATTCCCGGCGATCCCATCGTGGGCTTCATCACCCGTGGACGTGGCGTGACCGTCCACCTTGCCACCTGTCCCACGGTGGTCAATGAGCGCGCCGTGGAGCGGCTCATCGACGTGGAGTGGGAGACGGCCGCGCAGCAGACCTACCCCATCGCCATCCTCATCGAGGCCTACGACCGCACCGGCCTGTTGAGCGAGATCAGCAACGTCATGGCCGACGACCGCATCAACATCGTGGCCGCCAGCGTGAAGGTCCACAAGGACCATCGCGCCACGGTGCAGGCCACGCTGGAGGTCTCATCGGTGGCGCAGCTGTCGCGGGTGATGGCGCACCTGGAGCAGCTGAAGGACGTCTACTCGGTCCAGCGCGACCGCAGCTAGTGCCTCGCCCCGCCGGCACCGCCGTGCGCCGCTAGACTCGTCGGCGATGCCCAAGTTCCAGGCCCCTCGGGGCACCCGTGACCTGCTTCCCGCCGAGCGAGCCCTCTCCCTGCGCCTGGAGCACACGGCCCGCGACCTCGCCATGCGCTACGGCTACGCACCCATCGAGACTCCCATGTTCGAGGGCACGGACATCTACGAGCGCGGCGTGGGCACGGCCACCGACGTCGTGGAGAAGGAGCTCTTCCGCGTCCAGGCCGGGCGCGCTGGATCGGAGCGAGAGCGCTGGGCGCTCCGTCCTGAGCCCACGGCCGGCATCGTGCGCGCCTACGTCCAGCACGGCATGCGCACGTGGCCACAACCGGTCCGGCTCACCATGAGTGGGCCGATGTTCCGCTATGACCGTCCCCAGGCCGGACGCTACCGTCAGTTCTGGCAGTTCGATGTGGAGGCCATCGGCGATGCCGGCCCTGCCATCGACGCCGAGACCATCGAGCTGGCCATGGCCTTCTTCGACGCCGTCGGCCTGGCCGATGTCCGGGTGCTGCTCAACTCCATCGGGGATGGCGCCTGCCGTCCGGCCTACATCGAGGCCCTGGCGGCGCACTTCGGTGAGCATGAGCAGCAGCTGCCGGAGCTCGAGCGCGCACGCCTTGGGGCCAACCCGCTGCGACTGCTCGATTCGAAGGACGAGCGCATGCAGCCACTCATCGCATCGGCGCCCACCATCACGGCCCACCTCTGCCGCGACTGCCAGGCCCACTTCGACGGGCTGCTTACCCACCTTGAGGCGGTGTCCATCGAGCCCCACATCTCGCCCACGCTGGTGCGCGGGCTCGACTACTACACGCGCACTGCCTTCGAGTTCTACCGTCCCGGCGCGCAGGGCCAACAGCAGGCGCTGGGCGGGGGCGGCCGCTATGACGGGCTGGTGGAGCTGCTGGGCGGCCAGCCGACGCCCGGCATCGGCTTCGGCATCGGCCTTGACCGGGTCGCGCTCGCGCTCGAGGAGCAGGGTGCCCCGCCAGCCGTCGAGGCCTGGAAGCCAGTGGTGGTGGTGGTGGGCGCCGACCCCCAGGACACCGTGGTTCGACTCCAGGTGGCCACCGAGCTGCGCGGCGCCGGGCTGGCCTGTCGGGCGGACCTGACGTCGCGTCGCCTGGGCAAGCAGATCGATGGCGCCGCCCGGGATGGAGCGCACTTCGCCGTGATCTGCGGCGACGAGCTGGATGCCGGCCACATCCTGCTGAAGGACCTCGAAGCGGGGACCCAGCGCCAGGTCGAGGTGACCGACCTGGCCCGCGAGCTCAGCCGTGCCCACGCCCACCATCGGCACGGCGAGGAGGGATGACCAGGACGGGGCCGCCTCGATGACGCTCACGCTACGCCAGGCCGGCGAGGCCGACCGCGCCGGCTGGACAGCCTTCGTGGCCTCACGTCCGGAGGGCGACGTGCTCCAGTCGTGGGCCTGGGGCAAGGCCGGGAACGGTGAGCCCGGCGAGCACTGGGTGCGGCTCGTCGTGGTCGATGGCGGCGACCACATCAGGGGCTTGGCCCAGGTGCTGGACCGCGCCACCGCGTTCGGCCGGACCATCCTGTACGTGCCCCATGGTCCGCTGTGGGACCGTGGATCGTCCGACGCTGCCGAGGTGCTCGCGCGCCTGCTGACGGGCCTGAAGGCGCACGCCAGGAGCCGCCGCGGCATCGTGCTCAAGCTCGATCCACGCGGCTCGGGCGAGGCTGCCGCTGATGGCGCGCTCGAGCGTGCCCTCCTCGCCACCAGCGGACGCTCCACACACGACCTGCAGGCGCCCACGACTCGTATCGTCGACCTCACGGCCGGCGTGGACCCACTGGCCGGCTGGTCGAAGGACGCCCGAGCCGAGGCCAGACGAGCCGAACGCGAGGGCGTCACGGTCAGGCTCGACCGGAAGGGCGACCCTGCGCAGCTCGATGCCTTCCACGCCCTGCTGTCGACCACCTCGGAGCGGGCCGGCTTCCGCATGCGTTCGCGCGAGTTCCTCGCCCGGCTGGCCGAGCCGTTGGCTGCCAGCGACGACTGGTTCATGGCCATCGCCGAGTTCGAGGGCACGCCCATCGCCGGGGCCATCGCGCCGCGCTGCGGCGATCGCGCCTACTACCTCTACGCCGCGTCGGCCCGAGACGGCGAGCTGTCACGCAAGCGCGGCCCCTACGCCGCCATGGCCGCGCTCCAGCGCGGCCTGCGGGCGGCCGGCACGGCCAGCCTCGACCTGTGGGGGGTGCGCGAACGCGATGACGACGTGGTCGACGCCGCCTGGGAGGGCTTCAGCCTGTTCAAGCGTCGCTTCGGAGGAGCACCGATGCGGCATCCAGGCACCTTCGACATCGTGATCGACCCCACCTGGAACCGCATCCGGGACCTGCGCGAGCGCGTTCGCAGCGCCTGGCGGTGACGCCCCGCCGGGGTGCGCCGGGGCCGCTCGCCGGCGCGGCAGGAACGTCGCGTCGCGCGCGGCTACCATGTGGCTTCCGATGCAGACGTCGTACCGAACCCTCACCTGTGCTGACGCACGGCTCGAAGCCGTCGGCCAGCAGGCCACGCTCGCGGGCTGGGTCAACCGCCGACGCGACCTCGGCCAGCTCATCTTCCTCGACCTGCGCGACCGCTACGGCATCACCCAGGTCGTCATCGACAATGCCGATTCGGCCGAGGCTCACGCGGTCGCCGAGGGCGTGCGCAGTGAGTACGTCGTCCGCGTCAGCGGCACCATCACGCGGCGACTCGCGGGCATGGAGAACGACAAGCTCGCGACCGGCCAGGTCGAGCTTCGCGCTACCAGCGTCGAGATCCTGGCCACGGCCAAGACGCCGCCGTTCGTCATCAACGAGCCCAACGCCGACGTCGACGAGGCGCTGCGGCTGAAGTACCGCTACCTCGACCTGCGACGTGAGCCGTTGCAGCAGCGCATCATCGCCCGAGACCGGCTCGTCGCAGCCATCCGCGAGGCACATCACGCAGCCGGCTTCGTCGAGGTCGAGACGCCGCTGCTCATCAAGTCCACGCCCGAGGGCGCGCGTGACTTCATCGTGCCGTCCCGCCTGCAGCCGGGCAAGGTCTACGCCCTGCCACAGAGCCCGCAACAGATGAAGCAGCTGCTGATGGTGAGCGGCTTCGACCGCTATTTCCAGATCGCTCGCTGCATGCGCGATGAAGACCTGCGCGGCGACCGCCAACCCGAGTTCACCCAGCTCGACCTCGAGATGAGCTTCGTGGACGACGCCGATGTCATGGCCTGGGTGGAGCAGATGGCGCTGGCGGTGACGAATGCCGTGGTGCCCGAGCGGCCGCTGCTGCATGACCCCTTTCCACGCTTCACCTACCGCGAAGCC
>DATHSE010000242.1:0-3791 GCA_035464455.1 Anaerolineae bacterium
GAACGATCTCGGAGGTATCGTCGCCGAGCTTCCGGTCGCGGGCTCGTCGACTCGTCGGGGGGGTAGATGGCGCCGGGATAACGGTGTCGTAGACGTCAAGAAGGGCTGCTGCAGGACGCAACAGCCCTTCCTCTGCGGAGAGTTGAGCGTTACTTGCTGGGGTTGCACCAGGTAGCGGCGACCACGCTCTCGCCCACCACCACGGAGACTCCATCGGACTGGAAGAGCGTCGGTGCCGTGCGATGCAACGCAAGCACCGTGCGGAAAGGAACGATGCCCAAGGAATCGCCGTCGGGATCGATCACCTCGATACCGTTCTTGGCCACGGCCGACAGCAGCCCCAGGGTCTGGAGGGTACTGATCCCGGCCTGCTGGCACTGGATGCCGGCAGGCGGCGCGCCCTCGCCGACTCCGGCAGGCTTGCCGACGCCGAGCGGCGGCTGCGCGGCGACAGGGCCGCTGATGGCAGCGATGGCGAACGCGCTGGCGGCGATGATGCCGAGAGCCTTCTTCTTCATGGACTAGGTCCTCCTCTTCCTCCGACCGCCTTGGCGGCCGGTGATGGTTGGTGTCGTACGCAGTTTGTGCAGGCTTCGTACCGCACGACCACCTTGCTTGATGGCAGAACCATAGGCCATCTGTAGATAGCTTGTCAAGGCCTTGTACCATGTTCGTCACACTAGCTGGGGTCAGGTCCATCAGCCGACTCTCTTCAGCTTGCCGGTGCGCTTGGCATAGGCCTCGGCCTTGCCGAACGTCCAGATCCCCAGGGGGA
The DNA here is from genome assembly GCA_035464455.1 of Anaerolineae bacterium. Lineage (GTDB taxonomy): Bacteria > Chloroflexota > Limnocylindria > Limnocylindrales > CSP1-4 > JAFMJV01. The sequence goes on from DATHSE010000242.1 coordinate 776, forward strand.
TGAAGACGACGGCCATGATCAGCAGCGGCCAGACCAGGTGCAACAGCTCGCTGATGGGAACGCCGTCGATGAGTCCGGCACGGATCCCTTCGAGCACGTACGTGGCAGGGGACAGGCGCGACAGCGCCTGCATCCACTCGGGCAGGACCTCGACGCTGTAGTAGACGCCGCTGACCAGGAGCAGCACCGACTGCAGCACGAAGGTCATCTGCGCGCCGCGCTCCACGTACATCAGGGGCAGGATGGCGGCCATCATGCCGATGCCGATGAACGAGAGCGAGCCGACCGCCAGGAAGACGATGGGCGTGATGAGATCGGCCCTGGTGAAGTCCAGGCCGAAGAAGAGGGCCAGCACGAGGAGCATGACGAAGGTGTGCACCAGGCCATAGAGGACCGCGTACATGGTCGATCCCAGCAGCTGGGCCCAACGCCGTACCGGCGCCATGAAGGTGTACTCGAGCGTGCCCTCCCAGCGCTCCCAGGCCACCGTCTCGGCGATGAAGCCGAAGACGATGGACAGGAAGTTCCAGAAGACCGCGCCGATCATCAGCATCAGCACCAGCCGCTGGTCACCCTGCTCCACGCCGATGAAGGCGATGGCCAGGGCGGAGGCGGTGGCGTAGATGAGCCAGGCGATCTCCCAGCCCCAGTAGCGCTTGGTCAGGAAGAAGTTGCGTTCGATGAAGGCGTAGCTCGCGATGAGCTCACGCGTCAGCAATGCCATGAGCGGTCGGTCCCATTCAAGTGTGGATAGCGGATGGAGTGGCGGTAGGGTCCGCGCGGGCGAGGCTCGCGCGGCGGTGGGGCGTGACGCTGCACGCCGTTGTTGCGTCGGATCGGGATGCGCATGTCAGTCGTTCTCCTCTTCCTCGACGTCGTCGTCGAGCGAACGCCCGGTCCAGGTCATGAAGACCGATTCGAGCGTGGCGGGAAGGCCGAATTCCTTCTCGACCTTGTGTCTGAGTTCAGTCGGGGTGCCCTCGACCACGACGCGGCCGTCATCGAGGATGGCGAGCCGGTCGCAGAGGCGGTCAGCCTCAGCCAGGTCGTGCGTCGTCAGCAGGATGGTGGCGTCGTGATTGGCCGTGATCTCTTCGATGAAGGCCTGCACGTCCAGCTTGCTGCGCGGGTCCAGCCCGGTCGTGGGCTCGTCGAGCAGCAGCAGCGTCGGACTGGTGAGGATGGCCCGCGCGATGGCCACCTTCTGCTGCATGCCGCGGCTCATCTGCTCCATCGGGCTGCCCAGGCGCGACTTGGCGATGCCCAGGCGGGCCAGGATCCGCTCGGCCTCCCGCTGTGCCTCGCCGGCTCGCAGGCCGTAGAGACGCGCGGCGTAGAGCAGGTTCTCGTGTGGCGACAGCTTCTTGAAGAAGGCTGCGTCCACGGAGACCCGGTTGATGAGCCGCTTGACCGCCATCTCCTCGCGCTCCACATCGTGCCCGAAGACCTCGACTCGCCCGGAGTCGAGGGTCAGCAGCGTGCTGACGAGGCGGATGAGGGTGGACTTGCCGCCACCGTTGGCGCCGAGGATGCCGTACACCTCACCTCGTTCGACGGCGAGCGTGACGTCATCCACGGCGGTCACGGTCTTCTTGTGGCGTCCCAGCTTGAAGCGCTTGGTGACGTGGTCGACGAGCAGCGCCGTGGAGCCGTCCGCCCATGGACGGGCCACCAGGGTCATCGGCTGCCCGGTCGGCAGCGGGGCGATCGTGGCTGGTGCGATCGCCGGGCGCGGTTCTGTGGTGATGGCCATGGCTCTGCTCCTGGTTCGATGTCGACGTAACGGGCCCGCCGCGAGGGTGCGCTGCGGGAGTCTCGACTCGTTGGTGCCCAGGAGGGACGAGGGCATCAAAAAAGCCGGGGGGCCCATCCGGCCCACCGGCTCGATCGACTGGCGCTCAGGCGCCTGGTGGATCTACGAAGGGCACGGATCTCCCGCATCCGGGGCGCCAACGGGCGCGCCCGACCGCAGCCGGAGGGCAGCGGTGCTGAAGAGCTGGATGCGTGTCATGTGGTACCTGATCTCCATGTGCGGGGTCCAGTGCGAAAGGCCGGGCTGTGCGGCCGGGAGAAATGATATACCCGTTGTCAAGCCTGCGTGTGGCCGTCGTCATCGTGCCGCGGACCTGACCGCGCGTCGTGGTGAGGGACCCGGGCGGTTGACCGATACTGTCCGGATGCAACCACAAGACCCGCTCCGGCTACTGCGAGACGGGTTCCTCGACCCCGAGCTTGCCGCCCTGCTGTGGTTGCTCGTCGAGGGCGGCGTCCCACTGGTGGTGGCCGGGACCGGCGAGGGTGCGGAGCGCGCAGAGCTGGCCGCGACATTGCTGTCCCTCGACCCGACACGGGAGTGGGTCGTGCTCGATGCGGAAGCTGATCCGCTGACGACCGATCGCCTGGCTGCGCTGCTGCGAGGCGGGATCGGCATGGGCGTCCTGGTCCACGCCACCAGCCTTGAGGGCGTGCTGGAGCGCCTGGGTCGCGCGGGCTTGCCCGAGGACGCCGTGCGCCGTCTCGGCGTCGTGGCCATCATCGTGGCGGCGGCTGCGGGGCCACGATGCGGCGTCGTCCACTATCTGCGGCCGACGGAGCGCGACGGACAGGGCCACGTCCAGCGGCGTCCTCCGGCGGTGCTGGCGACCTGGGATCCGGTGGAGCAGTCCTACGAACACTTCGCCTGGGGTATCACCCCCGAGCTGGCGGACCGCGTCGAGCGCTCCCAGGCAGACTTCGAAGGCCGTCAGCGCGAGCGGGCCGCATTCCTGGCCGCGGCCGCGGGCGACGATGCCGGGCCTGCGCAGCAGTCGGCTCGCTACCTGCGCTACCTGCAGTCAGAGCCGCCGCGCGAAGCGCCAGCGCCCCGCCGCCCGGTGACGCCGCCACGCTCCCAGCTCGGCCCCACCGACCCTGACCCTCGACCGCACTGACCCCGGTCGAGCCTATGGCGCCGTCGGGCTGGTGAAGCGCAGGACCACCCGGCCGGAGGCATCGACCAGGCGCAGGGTGGACCGGT
>DATHSE010000243.1:0-9169 GCA_035464455.1 Anaerolineae bacterium
TGTTGAAGAGCACCAGCAGGTTGTCGGTGGCCTTGTCGCTGATGTCGACCACGAAGTCGGTGTTCATGGCGTTGTGGATGAGCGGCACGTGCTTGTCGCCGATGCCCTGGATGTTGTGCTCCCCGAAGCCGTTGTACAGCAGCGTGGGGCACTCCAGCGCTTCCACCGCGGCGATGCGGGTGCCGTAGCGCTCCTTCAGGTAGTCGCCCGCGGCGATGGTGCCGGCTGACCCGGTGGCGGAGACGAACGCGGCCAGGCGCAGGTCGGGGTCCGCTTCGGTCAGCGTCTCGAAGACGTGCTCGATGGCGCGACCGGTGAGCTGGTAGTGCGCGATGTGGTTCCCGAACTCGCTGAACTGGTTGAAGATGACGGTGCCGGGATCCCGGTCAAGCTCGGCGCACTTGTCGTAGATCTCCTTGACGTTCGATTCGGTGCCGGGGGTGCGGATGATGTCGTCCACTGAGGTGGCCCATTCGGCCAGCCAGTCGAAGCGCTCCTGGCTCATGCCCTCCGGAAGCACGGCCACGCCGTGGGCCAGCATGATGCGGCTGACGGCCACGCCGCCGCGGCAGTAGTTGCCGGTGGACGGCCACACGGCGCGCTGGCTGGCCGGGTCGAACTGGCCGGTCACGATGCGAGGCGCCAGGCAGCCGTAGGCCGCGATGAGCTTGTGCGAGGCGATCATGGGGAAGCGGTCGCCCAGCAGCACCAGGATGGGCGAAGGCACGCCGGTCAGCTCCGGCGGCAGCACCACGTGTGCCGGCAGCGATACCGGCCTTCGCTCGCCGAACTCGTTGTACCAGTGCGCCCGGAAGAGGTTCTCCGGATGGGGGCCATCCGGGTCGACCGCTGCCACGCGGTCCTGCGTCTCGACGGGGATGGTCGAGGGATCGGCCAGCTGGGCGAAGGTGGGCATGACGATGGCGGCCTCGCGGAAGCGCCGCACGGAGCTCTCGTACACCGCCTGGTCCACCACTTCGCGCTCGAGTCCCAGCCGCCGCATGCGTACCCTCCGGTCATTCCTGTCTGCAACCGTCGTCAAGGCAGGCGTCGTGGGCCCCCTGTGAACGACGGGTCCGAACGGGCCGCGCCTACGGGTCGTGCGGCACGAGCGCTGTCGGGTCGTCCAGCCGTAGGCTGTGACTTGGGGGTAGGGTTTCGCTAGGGCCAGATGGCCCCGCCTCGTGCACGAATGGCAGGACAGGTGGACTTCGAACTCAACGGCGTGAGCCGGTCGGTCAGCACCGAGCCGGGCATGAGCCTGCTGCAGCTGCTACGCGACGAGCTCGGGCTGCGCTCGATGAAGGACGGCTGTGCCCCGGAGGGCTCCTGTGGGGCCTGCACCGTCATCGTGGACGGACGAGCGGTCGTCTCCTGCGCGCAGCCGGCCGAGCGCTTCGCGGGCCGCACCGTGGAGACCCTCGAGGGCTTGGCTGCCGATGCGCGCGAGCTGTGGGCGGACGCCTTCGCCGCCGGCGGTGCCTCGCAATGCGGCTACTGCACGCCAGGCATCGTGATGAAGGCGGAGGCGTTGCTGCGCCGCGAGGCCACGCCCGGGCGCGATGCCATCGCCCGCGCGCTGGCGGGCAACCTCTGCCGCTGCACCGGTTACCACGCCATCGTCGATGCCATCGAGCAGGTGGCAGCCGCGCGTGCCGGCGGCCCGCGGCCTGTGCCCGAGCGAGGCTCCGCCATCGGCGACCGTGTTCCCCGGTACCGAGTCCGGGAGCAGGTGCTGGGGATGCAGGCGTACGTCGCCGACCACGTCGTTCCGGGCATGCTGCACGGGGCCCTGCGCCTGTCGGACCATCCGCGTGCCGTGGTCATGTCCATCGACACCTCTGCGGCCGAGGCGGCACCCGGCGTGGTCGCGGTCATCACCGCGGCCGATGTGCCGGGCAAGCGCAACCAGGGCCTCATCCGTGACGACTGGCGCCAGCTGGTGGCGGTGGGCGAGACCACCGGCTACGTGGGCGACGTGCTGGCAGCGGTGGCCGCGGAGACACGACGGCAGGCCCGTGCCGCGGCCGAGCTGATCGAGGGGAGCTACGAGGTCCGCGACCCGGTCGGCGACCCCGTCGAGGCCATGGCCGCCGACGCGCCCGAGCTCCACCAGGGCGGCAACGTCCTCTCGACCTCGGTCATCCGCCGTGGTGACGTCGATGCCGCCATCGCGAGTGCGGCGCACGTGGCGTCGGATTCGTTCACCACGGCCGCCATCGAGCATGCCTACCTCGAGCCTGAGTCCAGCCTGGCCGTACCCCAGAACGGTGATGGGCCGCGCCTCCACGTGCTCTCGCAGGGCCAGGGGGCGTGGGAGGACCGCCGCCAGATCGCCTCGCTGCTGGCGCTCGAGCCGGCCGATGTGCTGGTCACGCAGGTCGCCACCGGCGGCGCTTTCGGAGGCAAGGAGGACCTCAACGTCCAGGGCCACGCGGCACTGCTGGCACTCAAGACCGGGCGTCCCGTGCTCGTCGCGCTGACGCGCGCGGAATCGCTGCGCTACTCCGTCAAGCGCCACAAGTTCTGGATGGACTACACCGTCGCCTGCGATGCCGAGGGGCAGCTCACCGCGGTCAGGGCGCGGTTCGTGGGTGACAACGGAGCCTATGCCAGCGTCGGCGGCAAGGTCCTCGAGCGGGCCGCCGGCCACGCCTGCAGCGCCTACAAGGTGCCCAACGTGGACGTGGAGGCGCGCGCGGTCTACACCAACAACCCACCGGGCGGTGCCATGCGCGGCTTCGGCGCCAACCAGGCCAACTTCGCCATGGAGTCGCTGCTCGACCGCCTGGCCGAGGAGGTCGGCATCGACGGCTGGGAGATCCGCTGGCGCAACGCGCTCGCCGAGGGCGACCGCTTCGGGACCGGGCAGAAGCTGACCCGGGGCGTGGGCCTGAAGCAGACGCTGCTGGCGGTCAAGGAGCAGTACCGCGCGGCGCGCTATGCCGGCATCGCTTGCGGCGCCAAGAACACCGGCATCGGCAACGGCCTCACCGAGTACGGCCGGGTGGTCCTGCGGCCCGAGGGCGACGGCCGTCTCACGCTCTTCCACTCGTGGACCGAGATGGGGCAGGGGACGCACACCGTCTTTCGCCAGATCGCGGCCGCCGAGCTGGGCCTGGACCCGGAAGGCATCAGCGTCATCGTCGACACCAGCCACGAGCTTGACACCGGCATCACCACCGCCTCGCGCGCGACGATGCTGGGAGGGCAGGCCGTGCTCAAGGCCTGCGGGCTCATCAAGGCTGCGCTGGCCGAGCGCGGCGGCAGCATCGATGACCTGGTGGGTGAGGAGTTCCCTGCCGAGATCGTCATCGACTGGACCACGCCGCTGGGCGCGGACGTGGAGGAGCCTGTCACCCACTTCGGCTACGGCTGGGCTACCCAGGTCTGCATCCTCGACGACGAGGGCCGCATCGAGAAGGTCATCGCGGCCCATGACGTGGGCAAGGCGCTCGACCCGCTGATGCTCGAGGGCCAGGTCGTGGGCGGGGTCCACATGGGCCTGGGCCACAGCCTGAGTGAGGCCTTCGAGACGAAGGACGGCCGCATCGTGACCGACACGCTCAAGTCGCTCGGCATCATCCCCGCGGCCGGGATGCCAGCGGTCGAGACGATCCTCGTGGAGGAGTATCAGCCCGAAGGTCCCTACGGCGCCAAGGGCATGGGCGAGGCCGTGCTGGTGCCCACGGCCGCAGCCGTGGCCGGGGCGTTATACGCCTTCGACAAGATCAGGCGCACCGACCTGCCCATGCGCGATTCGACCGCGGCCCGGGCGGCGCTGCCACGGCTGCGCCGCGCCATCGGGGGCTGACCCGCCCATCCCCGCGCGGACACCGGCCGGTCGCCAAGCTGGATGGCCGCTTCGGCGCCCTCTGACGGCGCTGGCGCTACTGTGGGGCGTGCGCAACAGGAGGTCTTGGGTGATGCGGGTTCGACGGACTCTCGCCAGCGTGGCGCTGGCACTGGTGATGGCATCGGTGGGCCTTGCCGTCTCCGCTCCCATCGCTGCAGCCGACGCCGACGAGCCGGTCTACTACCTGCCCGCGCCGATGGAGACAGAGCTTCTGCTGGCGCAGGGCAACGGCGACGCAGCGGGGCGCAGCGACGGGCAGGAGCACGCCTTCCACTTCGTCGCGGCCGAAGGACCTCAGCGCTTCCCCGTGCTGGCGGCACGCGGCGGCACCGTCATCGGCACGCGTGTCGGTGTGCGGGGCGGCCGCTGCGATGAGCCGCTCGACGGCCCGCGCCCGTCCTGCTGGCGGGAGGTCAACTACGTGCTCATCGATCACGGCGACGGCACATCGGCGCTCTACCAGCACCTCAAGCGCGGTGCGCCCCTGGTGCGCAGCGGCGACGTCGTGAGCGTCGGCCAGCGCATCGGCACGGCCGGAAGCAGCGGCTGGACGGCGCAGACCGGCCTGGGCTTCCAGCTGCAGCGGACGCCGGCCTGGCACGAGGTCGGCCGGGGCGGCTGGTTCCTGACCGGTTCGCTGCCGGTCGCCTTCGCCGACCCCGACGTCCTCGAGCAGCGCCCGGATGGGGTGCCCCTGACCGACGACACCGTCATCTCGGCCAATCCCGGCCCCGCCTTCAAGCCCTTCCGCTTCGCGGCGCGCCCGGCCGGGCTACCCGCCAACGTGCCCTTGGCGCCCGGGATCCCGATCGAGCTCAGCAGCGCCTACGAGGCCGACTCGAGCGATGGCTACGGCCTCCATCTGGCGTCGCCGGTCGGGGCCATCGGCGACAGCATCGAGCCCGGCGCCATCTCCGGCATCGCGGTGCGGCCGCTCTTCGGCGGCGAGCTCGTCTTCGCCGGTTGCGCGACCGGTGCGTCAGCGTCGCTCGGTCGCAGCGTGGTGGTCCGCCTCGAGGTCGAGGGCACGCCCTACCTGGCCGTCCACGGCCACCTCTCCCGCATCGAACCGGAGCTGCTGGAGCGCGACCCGACGCTGCCATCCATCGTCGGGCCCAACGACACCATCGGACACGTCGGAGACCAGCAGCCGCCGGTGGACGACCTGTCGCTCGACTGCCCCGGGGCGGACCCGGCCCGGACCGACCTGTTCGTCACCATCCTGCGTGACGGGGATGTCAGCCCCCAGGGCGAGATCAGCGGCGGCACCCCCGTCTCGCCCGAGCCGCTCGTGGGCGAGCGCGGCTACGAGGGCTTCGCCTGGTGGAGCGGCCCGCTGGTCGGTCTCGAGGCAGTCGAGGAGCCCGGTCGTCCGCGTGCGCGCTGGAACGCCCGGACGCCGGCCAGTGGCTCGCATATCCGCCTGGGCGACACCGTCCGCCTCGTCGCCCGCGTGCGTGACGTGAGCGACATCGCTCAGGTCCGCTTCCGGGCCTGGTATCCACGCTGGCCACAGGTGGATGCCAGCCGCGAGCTGACCTCGTTCGATCCTGCGACCTCGTGGCGGGAGCTGGCCGTGTGTGCCGCCCCGCTCGAAGGCCAAAGGGGCTTCGGCAGCCTGTGCGCCTGGGACGGTGACGCCCGCGACGCCAGGGTCAGCTACGTCTGGGACCCGCAGGTGGCCGGGGACCAGCCGAGCGCGCCGTGGCTGCCGCCGGCCACCCGTGCCATCACGCGTGACAGCACTGCGTGTGTGCCGGTATCGCTCGCGGTGGAGGTCATCGACCGCGCCGGCCACGTGTACTCGCAGGTAGGCCGGCTGCCGCTGCCGAGCGAGTGCGACGACGATGACGCCGAGTCGGTGGCGGGTGCGCGCCTGCTCTACCTCGACCCGCTCGTGCCGCCGCGAGCGCCCACTCCCCGCGGCAGGGTCGAAGACCGGGGCTGGCCCCCGGTGTACGCGCCCGATCCGCTCAAGGGCGCGATCGTCTGGCGCGACCGCTCCGACAACGAGGACGGTTTCCGCGTCTACGCACGACGCAGCTGGCTGGAGGCAGACTGCAGCATCACCGACGGACCGTGGCAGCTGGTCACCACGCTGCCGTCCGACCGGGAGCGCTACCGCCCCAACCACCGGCGGGTGGCGGAGTCGATCGAGGTGCCGCGCATCGAGAACGTGCCGGGCAGCCTGTTCCGCTGGGAGTACGCGGTCTCGGCCTTCAACGAGGCGGGCGAGACGCGCCGGCTGCCGGTAGGTGGCTTCGTCGGCGGCTCGGAGGCCTGCTGTGACCTCGGCCTCGTGCCGCCGCCCGAGCTCGAACCCTGAGCCTCGGCAGGCACTCGCCCTTCGGCCGGTCGGCCCGCAGGGCCCGAGCGAGCAAGACCGCCGACCAGCACGCGCCAGCCGGGAGCGAGGGCACGTCCCGCGACGGCGGCGTGGCGCGACTGACCGGCGTGCCCTGGGGCCGGCTGTTCGGCTATCTGCGCCCGCATCTCAAGCTGTTCTCGGTGTCGGTGGTGGCGCTGCTCATCTCGACCGGCTTCGGGCTGCTGCTGCCGCTGGTCATCGGCAGCCTGGTGGGCGAGGTCGTCACCGCCGGTGACACCAGTGGGCTCGATCGGCTGCTGCTCCTGCTGGTGGGCATCACGCTCGTGCTGGCCGTCTTCGGCTTCGTGCAGACGTGGACCCTGGGCGTCATCGGCGAGCGCATCGTGGCCCGCCTGCGGGCCCAGGTCTTCGACCGGCTGGTCACGCTGGAGCTCGACTTCTACGTGCGCCGGCGGGTGGGCGAGCTGATCTCGCGATTGTCGAGCGACGTCACGCAGGTGCGCACGATGCTGACCCAGACGCTGACCTCGCTACTGTCATCGCTGCTGGGCCTGACCGGCTCGATCGTCATCCTCTTCCTGCTAAGCCCCGGCCTGCTCCTGGTGGTGCTGGCACTGGCGCCAACGATCGTGCTTATCGCGGTCATCTTCGCTCGCCCGCTGCGGCGCCTCTCGACGCGCGTGCAGGACGCCATCGCCACCTCGACCACCACGGCGGAGGAGGCACTCAGCGGCATCCGCGTGGTCAAGTCCTTCGGGCGCGAGGAGTGGGAGCGCCATCGCTACAGCGGGGACCTGCGGGATGTCGTGGCCATGGCCACCCGGCTGGTGACGTGGCGCGGCCTGTTCGGCGCGATGATGACGGTGCTCGGCTTCGGCACCCTCATCATCCTGCTCTGGTTCACCGGCCACCAGGTCATCGAGGGCACCATCACCATCGGGGCTCTGACCAGCTTCCTGCTCTACGGCATCACCATCGGCACGAGCCTCTCCAGCATCGCCGGGCTCTACGGCCAGTTCCAGGAGGGCGCGGGGGCGGTGGCGCGCGTGTTCGAGCTCATCGACGAGCGGCCGACCATCGCCGAGGTGGCCGCACCCGAGCCGGTGGGGGAGGTGCTCGGGCGCATCACCTTCGAGCACGTCAGCTTCGGCTACGGAGCAGAGCGCGTGGTGCTGCGCGACATCGACCTGGACATCGAACCCGGCGAGGTCCTGGCCGTGGTCGGCCCCTCGGGTGCGGGCAAGACGACCTTCTGCAACCTCATCCCGCGACTGTGGGACGCCAGCGAGGGACGGGTGCTGGTCGATGGGCGTGACGTCCGGCGTCTGCGCCTGCGGGGCCTGCGCGAGGCGGTCTCGCTGGTGCCGCAGGAAGCCACCCTCTTCGGTGGCACGGTGGGTGAGAACATCCGCTATGGCCGGCTCGAGGCTACGCAGGCCGAGATCGTCGCCGCTGCCCAGGCGGCCAACGCCCACGAGTTCATCGAGGCGTTGCCCGACGGCTACGACACCGTGGTAGGCGACCGGGGCACGCGTCTGTCGGGCGGCCAGCGCCAGCGCGTCGCCATCGCCCGCGCCATCCTCAAGGACGCGCCCATCCTCATCCTCGATGAGGCCACCTCCTCGCTCGCCAATCAGTCCGAGCGGCTCGGGCAGGAGGCACTGGCGCGGCGGATGCGCGGCCGCAGCACGGTCGTGGTGGCGCATCGGCTCTCGACCATCCGCGCCGCCGACCGCATCGCCGTGCTCGACGACGGCTGGCTGCTGGAGCAAGGCACCCACGACGAGCTGCTGGCCGCGGACGGACTCTATGCCCACCTGTGGCGCCTGCAGGCCTCGGAGCGACCGACTACGTCCGAGCGGGCGAGCACGCCGGAGCGGGAGGTTGCACCGGAGACGGTCGCTAGCTGAGGAGCAGGTCCTGCGGCTCCAGCGCGAACGGGTCGACCACGGCCAGGCCGTCGAGATCCTGGCCATGCTGCAGATCCTCGGTCAGCAGGTAACGACAACCGGTGGCTCGGGCCCCCGCCACGATCAGCGCATCCCAGAAGCTCAGGCTGAACCTGGCTTCCAGCCACCAGGCGTCCTCGAGCAGGGCGCCGTCGATGCCGACAGGACGCCATGCCATGAGATCTCGCACGTCGGCTCGTGCGCTCTCGCGATCGAGGCCGGGCCGGAGCTTGCGGGTGGCCGCCACGTAGTACTCGTTCAGGACCTGGTGACTCAGGCGCCCGCGCTGCAGCTCCCACAGCGCATCGAGCCACGCCTGCGCGCGTGGCTGCTTGACCGGCTCGCTGGCGTCGCGCGCGTAGAGCAGGACGTTGGTGTCAACGAAGACGGTCATGCAGCTCCTCTCGCGACGGGTAACGTCCGGCAGACTTGAGTGCCACCGGCTGGCGCGACTGGTATCGCTGCATGGCGCCTGGATACGATTCCTGGGCCGCTTGCGCCCGCTCGAGCATCTCGCGCAGGAACGCGGAGAGGCTGATGTCACGCTTGGCGGCTTCCACGCGTGCCCACAGCGCGGTCCGTTCGTCAAGTGTCACGGTCACGTTCTTCATGCCGCGAGTATCGTGTATCACGAACTCCGTGTCAACACACATGGTCGCCACGCATGCACTGATGCGGTCTACGATGGCCGGCGTGACGTCCCCGACGACCAGATCGCGTTCGTCTCTGCCTGCCACCGCCCGCGGGACGCACACGCGCGCCTACGCCCCGTCCGACTGGGCTGTGCTGGCGGTCATCGCGCTGATCTGGGGCTCATCCTTCCTGCTCCAGGAGATCGGTCTGCGTGCCTTCGCGCCGGGGGTCATCACCCTGGCGCGTGTCGCGCTCGGGGCTGGCACGCTCGCCCTGTTCGCGAGGGCGCGTGCCCCTGTCGATCGCGAGGACTGGGTCCGCATCGCACTGCTCGGCGCAGTCTGGATGGCGCTGCCGCTGACCTTGCTGCCCATCGCGCAGGAGTCCATCGACTCCAGCGTC
>DATHSE010000244.1:0-9981 GCA_035464455.1 Anaerolineae bacterium
ACCCACGTCCTCCGTGTATGCCCGGCTGAGCGTGGGGCCGGGGCGGCGGAGCGTGGGGCGGGGCGGCGGAGCGCCGGGTCGGGGCCGCTCAAGGCCGCCCGGCCCGGCGATCGGATCGCAAGGTGACTACGAGTGAGACTACGGTCGCTGTGGGCGACGATAGTCCACAAGGTGGGCGGAGGAGGTCCATGTCGGCGGCGACCCGCCCCGCAACGGGGCAGGAGGCGATCACATGACGGGGCGCCGCGCCACATGATGCGGGGAGGCGATCACATGGCCCACGGTCGTGGGTCGATGCGCTAGTGTCTCGTGCCGCCATTGTCTAGCTGCATGGCGTGGGTTCAGTGCGATCGGAGGCTGTGTAGCTGGCGGCTTGCGCACAGCCTTGGCGAGGATCTGGTCGGCGGTCTTGACTCAGACGAATGGGCTCGCCGCCTACGGTCCATGGGGAACTGGCGGCCAGCCGTTCTCCAGGCCATGCTGGGCGAGACATGTACCACAACGACCCCAGGGTGCAGATCGGGCTCGTGGTCAGTGGCGTGGTGGCCCTTGGGGCTCTCGTGGGGGCCAACTACAGCGGCCCGGATCTCGGGTCTCCCTTGGCGGCGGTCGCAGGGGCAGGTTTCACCATCTTCAGCGTGCTCATGCTCCTGGACCTGCGGGCTGGCAGGGCATCCTTGGCGCAAACCCTGAGGTGGGTCTTCCTGAGCGTCGCGGTGGCCGTGGTGGGCTTGGTGGCCTGGTCGATGTCTCGTGGCGGCTACTAGCGTCTCGGCCGCAAATCGCTGGCGGGTCGAGAGGGGCGCCTGCACGAACGCCACCCACAATCGTCAAGCCGCCAGCCAATAACGAATCGGGACGCTAGCGCACCACGGTGCGAGGTGGCAGCTGCGGCAGGATGAGCATGAACTTGCCGTCGCGCTTGGGATAGCGAGCGCGCGGCCGAGCGTAGGGCAGGTAGTCCTCCGCCAGCGCCGCCACCGGCACGAGCGAGTCGGGGGGCCTTGACGCGCCCCAGATGGTGCTGACGTAGGGGTACCAGGTGTCCTGGATGTTGACCTTCAGGACCTGGAAGTCGTCGCTGTGGGCCGGGTCCGCGGTGGCGGTGAAGCCTGACATCACCCACGAGTGCGCACCTCGCCAGGTGACGAGGCCGACCGGCCTGTTGGTAAGCCGCAGTGCCCGGGCCGCCTTGCGGATGGCACCGCGGCGGGTAGCGGCACCGTCGACGACGTACGGCCCGTAGCCGTTCGTGTTCAGCAGCTCGGCCCAGCCGATCACGTCGATGCCGATGGGGCCCAGCTTGGCCTTGTTGGGCGAGAGCTCGCGGCCACGCTGGTAGAGCCGCTTCTGGTAGGCGATCGAGCGGTTGGGCGTGCCGCTGTCGATGATGTTCATCATCGTCTGGGTGGAGCCGGCGACGCACGAGTTCTTGTCGACCTGGTGCATGAAATCGCCCTTGCGGTACAGGTTCATCTGGAAGGGGCCGGGCTTGGGCCGGGGCGACAGCCTGATGGTGGTGACCTTCGGGCGAGACCGCTTGGAGCCCTTCTCGACGCCAGCCTCGGCGACCGGGCTGGGCGAGGGCCTTGGCTTGGCTCGGGGCGAGGGCGTGGCGAGCGCCACCTCGGTGAGCCCCTGATCGACGCGCGGCGTGCCCGGCACGACCGCCAGACCGTCGACGGCGAGACTGGAGCAGGCACTGGCGGCGAAGATGGCGACCAGTGCCAGCAGCGCCATCCGGCCGACCTGCGGGCGTGGGTGAGCGTGCACGACGGCAACCCTATCGCCTCAGGGTCGCCATGTACTCGAAGGTCAAGACAACTTCACCAGATGTCGACGACGAAGGCCGAGGGCGGCGGCTGACGACAGCGTCTGCTGGGCCTGGCGAGTCCGGGCTCGCTCTCGCGGGCTCGTGTCTGTCCGGTGGTCGGCGTTCGCTACACTCGCGCTACATGCACGAGAACGAGAACCGGGTTCCCGCGGACACCCGGATGCAGCCCCTGTCCGCGGACGAGATCCGCTCCCGCTTCCTGCGCTTCTTCGCCGCGCGCGGTCATGAGATCGTGCCCAGCGCCAGCCTCGTACCCGGCGGCGACCAGACGCTGCTGTTCACCAACAGCGGCATGGTCCAGTTCAAGGACGTGTTCCGCGGCGTGGAGAAGCGCTCCTACGACCGCGCGGTCAACTCGCAGCGCTGCCTGCGTGTGGCCGGCAAGCACAACGACTTCGAGGAGGTCGGGCGCACGCCGCGTCACCACACGCTCTTCGAGATGCTGGGCAGCTGGTCCTTCGGCGACTACTTCAAGCGCGAAGCCATCCACTACGCCTGGGAGTTCCTGACGCAGGACCTGGGCATCCCGGGCGAGCGCCTGGCGGCCACCACCTACACCTACGACCAGGACTCGTGGGCCGTCTGGCGTGACGAGATCGGCCTGCCGCCCGAGCGCATGGCGCGCTGGGGTGACGTCGACAAGGGTGACGACCACAACTTCTGGCGCATGGCCGATACCGGGCCCTGTGGCCCCAACAGCGAGATCCACTTCGATCGCGGCGAGCATCTCTCCGAGGGCCCGGGCTGCGTGCCGGACCACACCGAGACCTGCCCCCGCTGGCTCGAGATCTGGAACCTCGTCTTCATGGAGTTCGACCAGCCAGCAGCTGGACCGCGCACGGAGCTTCCCTTCCAGTCGGTGGACACCGGCATGGGACTCGAGCGCCTCGCCTCCGTGCTGCAGGGTGTGGCCACCAACTACGACACCGACCTGTTCGTGCCCATCCACGCCCGCATGCGCGAGCTGCTCAGGCACGACCCCGCTGCCTTCGAGAGCGAGCGCTTCAGCTACCAGGTCATCGCCGATCACTCGCGCGCCATCACCTTCCTCATCGCCGATGGCGTCCTGCCCGCCAACGAGGGCCGCGGCTACGTGCTGCGACGCATCGTCCGGCGCGCGGTCCGTCACGGCCGCCTGCTGGGGCGGCACGACCCCTTCCTGGCCGAGACCGCCAAGGTGGTCATCGAGCTGATGGCGGGCGCCTATCCCCTCCTGCGCGAGCGCCGCGACACCATCCTCGGCGCCATCACCCGCGAAGAGACGGCCTTCGCGCGCACGCTGGACGCCGGCACCATCCAGCTGGAGGAGGCGCTCATCCCCCTGACCGGCGCCGATCGCGTGATCGGCCGGCGTCCCGAGGATGTCCCGGCTGATGCGGCCGTGCTCGACGGCGACACCGCCTTCCGCCTGCACGACACCTACGGCTTCCCCTTCGACCTCACCGTGGAGCTGGCCGCCGAGTACGGTGTGCGCGTCGATCGCGAGGGCTTCGAGGCGGCGCTCGACGAGCAGCGGCACCGCAGCCGCTCGGGCAAGAAGCTCGACCTCGCCCGCCAGGCGGAGCAGACCGCCCTCTTCGACAGCATCGCGCGCCGCCTCGGTGACTCGACCTTCCGTGGCTACGAGACCACCAGCGCGAGTGGCCGCATCGGCGCCATCGTGCGCGAGACCACCGAATACGAGGAGCTCGAGGCCCGCGCCGACGCCGAAGGACACACCGAGGCGGCGGCCGAAGCCCAGATCGTGCTGGACCAAACGCCGTTCTACGCGGAGGGCGGTGGCCAGATCGGCGACCGGGGCGTCCTGCGAGACGCCTCCGGGGCCGTCGTCTTCAGCGTCGAGGATACGCAACGCCCGGTGGCCGGGCTCATCGTCCATCGTGGCAAGCTCCATGGCAAGGTGCGGCTCGGCCAGCAGGTCAGCGCGGAGGTCGATGCCGACCGCCGCGCCCGCACCATGCGCAACCACACCGGCACGCACCTGCTGCATCGTGCCCTGCGCAACACGCTGGGTGACGCGGCGCGCCAAGCCGGCTCGCTGGTGACCCCCGAGTACCTGCGCTTCGACTACCCCTCTGAGCGGGGCCTCACACCCGAGGAACGGCATACCATCGAGCACGAGGTACGTCGGGTCATCCGCGAGGACCGGGCCGTCACGCCAGAGCTGCTGTCCATGGCCGAGGCCCAGGCAGCCGGCGCCGACGCCTTCTTCGACGAGAAGTACGGCGAGACCGTGCGCACCGTGCGCGTCGAGGGCTACAGCCACGAGCTCTGCGGCGGCACCCACTGTCGCGCCACCGGCCAGATCGGTGGCTTCATCATCACCGGCGAGCGCTCGATCGGGTCGGGCATGCGGCGCATCGAGGCCGTCACCGGCGAGGCGGCCGAAGCCCTGACCGAGGAGCGCTTCAGGTTGCTGGAGGCGGCCACGGCCGCGGCCGGCGCGCAGACCCCGGAGCAGCTCGTCGCTCGCATCGGTGAGCTGACCGAACAGAGGAAGGCGACTCGCGGGGGCAGGGTCCGGGTGCCGTCGGCGCAGGCCGCGGTCAAGACCGCCGAGCTGCTGCACAAGGGCGCGTTCATCTCGATGATGGGCGGCTTCAGCTCCATGGATGAGCTCAAGGCATGGGCCAAGGAGGTCCGCGCCACGCTCAAGAGCGGGGTCATCGCGGCCGGCCTCGACGACCCCGAGAAGCCGCAGCTCTTCGTCACCGTCAGCGATGACCTCGTCGAGCAGGGCGTCAGCGCCGCCGACCTCGTGAGCGACGCGGTGGCGAGTGCCGGCGGCAAGGGCGGTGGTCGTGCCGAGATGGCACAGGGCAAGGTCCCCGAGCCCAGTGCGCTGGCGGCCGCGCTGAAGAGGCTGCACGATCGGCTCGAGGAGTAGGGCAGGGCTGAACGTGACCCTGCTGCAGCGACTGATCCGCCGGGTGCCGGCTGCTTCACCCAGCGCGGCGCAGCTGGCCCTGGACATCGGCACCGAGTACGCCAAGGCGCTCGTCTTCGAGCACACCGACGACGGTGCTGCCCTGGTCACCGGCGTTGGACGGAGGCGGCAGGGCCTCTCGCACATGCAGTCGGGGACCGTTGCCGACATCCCCGCCGTGGTGCGCAACTGCCGCGCTGCTCTCGACGAGGCCGAGGCGATGGCCGGTCGGGCACCAGCCAAGGTCATCATCGGCATCGCCGGCGAGCTGGTGAAGGGGTTCACCACCACGCGCAGCATCGAGCGCAAGCGGCCTGACAACTCGGTCACCCACTCGGAGCTGGAGCGGCTGCTGGAGGAGATCGAGGCGGAGGCGTCAGCCGAGGCCCAGCGCACCATCACCTGGGAGACGGGCCTGCCCAACGTCGATGTTCGCCTCGTTCACGCCGCGGTCGCGTCGGCTGGCATCGACGGCTACGCCGTCTCCAACCCCGTCGGCTTCCAGGGTCGCCATCTGCGCATCTCGGTGTTCAACGCCTACGCACCACTGGTGCACCTGGGGGCGCTCGAATCGGTCGTGGAGGGGCTGGGCCTGGACCTCATCAAGGTCGTGGCCGAGCCGTACGCGGTGGCCCGCTCGGTATCCGGAGAACAGGTGGGCCAGTCGGGCGCGCTCTTCATCGACGTCGGCGGCGGCACCACCGACGTCGCCCTCGTCCGCAGCGGCAGCGTCGAGGGCACGCGCATGTTCGCGCTCGGCGGTCGCGCCTTCACCAAGTCACTGGCCGACCGCCTCGACCTCGACTTCGACGCCGCCGAGCAGGTCAAGCTCGCGCATTCGGCCGGGGCAGAGGAGGATGAGGCCGACGAGGTCGCGGCCATCATCGGTGAGGACGTGGCAGTCTGGGCCGCGGGGGTGGAGCTGGTGCTGGAGGAGTTCGGCCAGGGTGGACTGCTGCCGGGCCGCATCGAGCTCTGCGGTGGCGGTGCCGCGCTGCCGGAGATCCGCGCTGCCCTGGAAGCCCGGGCCTTCGGCACCGAGCTCCCATTCGCACGCCGACCGCTGGTCTCGATGATGCAGCCGGACTCCGTCTCCGAGGTCATCGACGCCACCGGCCTGCTGGTGGACCAACAGGACGTCACGCCCATGGCGCTGGCCTTCCAGGCAGTCGAAGCGGCCCTGCCACAGGAGCCCCTCGACGCCGCGCTCCGACGGGTGCTGCGGGGCATGCGCATCTAGCGCAGGTCGGCAACCTCCGGCCCTCACACATCCGCCGACGCTGCCTGACGACAGCGCCGAGACTAAGGCAGACTGCCATCGATGGCTGTCTGGTACCTCGACAATGACGACGAGATCACCGATGCCGTGGCGCGCCTCCGTGGCAGCAGTCACGAGCACGTCGTCTTCGTCGTCCCCCCGGGGTCCCGCATCGCCACCGGGCGCATCAACTTCAGGCTGCTGGCACGCGAGGCAGGGGCACGCGGCATGGAGATGGCCATCGCCAGCGGCGACGAGCAGGTGCGGGCACTGGCGGCTTCCGCCGGCGTGCTCGTGGCGGCGTCCGTGGAGCAGGCCCAGGCAGCCCTCGAGCGTGGCGACCAGCCATCCCCATCGGGCGAGACACCCGAGCCCGACGATGTCGCTGCCGAGCCGCCGGCGGGCACGACCACCGTGGCGGTCCAGGCGGAGCGGCGGGGCGTGTTGGCGTGGAGCAGTCAGCGCCTTCGCGTCACCACCGTCACGCTGTTGGCGCTGGCCCTCGTGGGCGTCTTCACTGCTTCGCAGACGCTGCCCACGGCGAGGATCACGCTGCAGCCGCGCGTCGTCGCACTGGGGCCTGTCGAAGTACCCGTGGTGGCGTCGCCGACGGTCGCCCAGCCGGACGTCGCGAGCGGACGCATCCCGGCAGTGACGCTGCCCATCCCCCTCGACGTGCGCGGCGAGTTCCGTGCCAGCGGCTCGGAGACCATCGAATCGAGGGCCAGCGGCGAGGTGGTGTTCTCGTCCCCCGAGCAGCTCAACCAGCAGCGGATCCCAGCCGGGACCCGCCTCAGGACACCCGCGGGTATCGAGTTCCAGACCACGCGGGAGGCGATCCTGCCCCCGACCGACGGCGAGGCATCCCAGGTCAACGCGCCCGTGGAGGCGATCCTCAGCGGGGATGACGGTAATGTGCCGGCGGAAGCCATCAGTGTCCTGCCCATCCTGGACGAGCAGGGCATCAGCGTGCGCAATCCCGAACCGACCACCGGCGGACGCTTCGAGCAGTCACCCAGGATCACGGCCGAGGACTACGATGCCGCCGCCGTGGAGCTGCAGAACCGACTCGCCGGCGAGCTCGTAGCCTACCTGCGGGATCCCGCCAACATGCCCGACGACCTGGCGGTCTTCGCCGAGACCGCACAGCTCGGCTCGGTCCGCTACACGCCTGCCTTCGAGGAGCTCGTGGGCAGCGCCGACGCCGAGTTCAAGCTCAGCGGCGAGGCCGAGGCCGGCGTGCTGGCGGTCGACACCGGACTGGTCGACGAGGTCACCCGCGCTCGCCTGCAGGCAGCGCTGCCGGAGGGCATGGCGCTGCTTGCCGACAGCGTCATCATCGAGCACGAAGAGGGGGTCGCCGACGGGCAGCGCATCCGCTTCGAGACGCGTGGCAGCGCCGCCATGTACCCCCGTGTCGACGTCGACGGACTCATCGGGCAGGTCGCTGGCCTGCCGGTTTCCGAGGCTCAGGCCATACTGGAGGGGTTCGGCAGGGCGACCGTGAACGTCTGGCCGGGATTCCTCGAGGGCCTGCCAGCCGATCGCGAGCGCATCGAGCTCGATGTCACAGAGCCATCGACAACGGAGTGAGCGACTGATCCATGACCATCGACACGCGCCCCCGCGCGCCGAGGAGCCGGTGAGCGTGCTCCTGGGCATCGACCTGGGTGACCGACGCATCGGCGTCGCTGCCGGCGACACCGCCAGCGGTTCGGTCACCCCGCTGCTGACCCTTCGACGCGGCAGCCCCATGCAGGACGCTCAGGCCCTGGCGCGCATCTGCGCCGAGCGCCGGGCGGAGGCCATCGTGGTCGGCCTGCCACTGCACATGGACGGCAGCGAGAGCGAGCAGTCCGAGCGCACGCGCGCTTGGGTCGCGGCCGTGGCTGCCGTCATCGATGTGCCGGTCACCCTTCGAGACGAGCGCCTGAGCAGCCAGGCAGCGCAGGACCGCATGGGCCACGCGCCGCGCGGTCGGTCCGGTGGCGCGCCGTCCGCGGCCGCTCGGCGTGCCTGGCGCGCCCGCATCGATCGCGAGGCGGCCGCAGCCATCCTCCAGCGCGAGCTGGATACCCGCGTCGGCGGCGGGGTGGCGTCGTGACCGGCCCGCGGCCCGAGGGACGCGCTGGTGGTCGCGTCGGCATCGTCGAGAACTGGGAGCTGCGGCACAGCCGCCAGCAGGACGCCAACTCGGGCGCCTTCAAGGGCTTCGCCTTCGTCCTTGTCGCCATCGTCCTGCTGGTCGTGGGCGGCTGGTTCGCAGCCCGGCCCCTGATCGGCCCCGCCGCCGCGAGCGTCTTCGAGGAATCGCCCGGCATCGTCAGCTTGCCTCTCGTGTCCGACCTCCTGTCCGTCGAGTTCCGCGATCGCATCGACAAGCCGGCGGGGGACAGCGAGGCCGAGGTCAAGTTCGTCATCGAGCCGGGCCAGACGATGGACGAGATCGAGGCCAGCCTCGTCGAGCAGGGCCTGCTCAGCGACACCCTCGCCTTCCGCTACGCCGTCGTTGTCGACCGCGTGGATGAGCTCATCAAGGCCGGCACCTATACGATGACTCCGCAGATCACCCCCGCCGGCATCGCTGCCAGGCTGGCCCTCGAGCCCGACCCCCCCACGCCCATGACCGTGCTCGACATGCGGTTCGGCCGTCGCATCGAGCAGATCGTGGCCTACCTGGTGCAGGAGACCAAGAACACCGAGCTGAAGCTCGATCCCGCGGAGTTCCTGCGCCTGGCCCGCAACCCGACGAGAGCGATGCGCACCGGCTACAGCTTCCTTTCCCAGGCACCCGCCAACAGCAGCCTCGAAGGGTTCCTGCAGGGAGGAACCTACGAGGTGCCGGTCGACATCACCGCCGAGGAGCTCATCTTCCTGATGCTCGACGAGTGGGAGCGCACCAACGGGCGGTACGTGGCGCAGGCCAGGCGGGCCGACATCCCCTTCTACGACGCGCTCATCGTCGCCAGCCTGGTCGAGCGCGAAGCCAAGGTGGACAGCGACCGCGCCAAGATCGCCGGCGTGTACTGGAACCGGCTCGACCCCAAGGTCAACAAGGAGACCGGCGGCCTGATGCAGGCCGACCCCACGGTGGTCTATGCCACCGATTCGATGGCGCTCGAAGAAACCAACCTCGGCAAGTGGGACGAGTACCTGTTCTGGGACCTGCTGGGCGTAGCCGACTACGCCACGGTCGACGTGGACAGGCGATACGAGTCGTTCCAGACCTACCAGAACCCCGGCCTGCCCGACTGGCCCATCGTGACGCCCTCGGCCAAGTCGCTGGCGGCCGCGCTGGAGCCGGCCACCAAGTCCAAGCTGCTCTACTTCTACGCCTGTCCCGATTCGGACACCCACAGGTTCGCCAAGAACTTCAACCGGCACCAGCGCAACATCAACAGCTGCGAGTAGAGCCGCACGTCTCGGGCTGCTCCATCCACCACATCGCCCACGGAGAACCACAGCACTCATGATCTCGACCGGAGACCTGCGCAAGGGCATCGCCATCGAGCTTGACGGCGACCTATGGCAGATCCTCGATTTCCACCACATCAAGATGGGCCGCGGGTCTGCCCAGATCCGCATCAAGCTGCGCAACATCAAGCGGGGCCAGACCGTCGAACGCACCTTCCAGGCTGGCGAGAAGTGGCCCCGTGCCGTGCTCGACAAGCGCCCAGTGCAGTTCCTCTACCGGGATGGCACCGAGTACCACTTCATGGAGAACGAGTCCTACGAGCAGTTCCATCTCAGCGGAGAGCAGCTGGGCGAAGTGACCGACTACCTCGTGGAGGGCATGACGCTCGACCGCACCACGCACCAGGGAGAGACCATCGGCGTGGAGCTGCCCATCTCGGTCGAGCTCAGGGTCGTGGAGACCGAACCCGGCTTTGCGGGCGACACGCAATCGGGCGCCAAGAAGCCGGCCACGCTCGAATCGGGCCTGGTGGTGCAGGTGCCGATCTT
>DATHSE010000245.1:0-5881 GCA_035464455.1 Anaerolineae bacterium
ACGACGAGCGCATCGTCACGATCGAGGACGCTGCCGAGCTGCAGCTTCGCCAGGAGCACGTCATCACGCTCGAGTCGCGCCCACCCAACATCGAGGGCAAGGGCGCCATCCCCATCCGCGAGCTGGTGCGCAACTCGCTGCGCATGCGCCCCGACCGCATCGTCGTGGGTGAGTGCCGTTCCTCCGAGGCCCTCGACATGCTGCAGGCCATGAACACCGGCCACGACGGCTCGATGTCCACAGGCCACTCCAACAGCCCTCGCGACATGCTCTCCCGGCTCGAGACCATGGTGCTGATGGCCGGTGTCGACCTGCCCCTGCGAGCCATCCGCGAGCAGATCGCCTCGGCGGTGGACCTCATCGTCCACCAGTCCCGACTCAAGGACGGCACGCGTCGCGTCACCAGCATCACCGAGGTCCAGGGCATGGAAGGTGACGTCGTCGTCATGCAGGAGGTGTTCACCTTCGAGCAGACCGGCGTCATCGATGGCCAGATCCAGGGCATCCTGCGGCCCACTGGCATCCGGCCCAAGTTCACCGAGAAGTTCGAGGTGATGGGCATCAACCTGCCACCTGCCCTCTTCGGGTACCGGTCCTAGGAGGTCACGATGGATCCTGCCGTCCTCGTTGCCATCATGGCCGCTGCCGCGGTCATGCTCCTCTTCTTCGGCATCTTCGGTGGCCGCCGCGTTTCACCGACCGAGCGCATCGAGCAGGTGGCCATCGCCGCCACCGAGGCTCGCAATCGCGGCCGAGGCGTGAGCCAAGGCAAGTCGATGCGCTCGCGCCTCTTCGGCGGCCGTGCGGCGGCCAGCGTGGACCGCGTCGTGGAGCAGCGCGACTGGGGCTCCGACATGGCCCGCGAGCTGGCTCGTGCGGACCTGCAGCTGCGGCCGTCGGAGTACCTGGCCATCCGGGTGGCTGCCATCTTCGGCGCACCCATCGCCACCTACCTGCTGGGCATGACGGTCCTGCCCAGCCTGGCCAATCCCCTCGCACTGCTGGTGGCCGGTGGGCTTGGGTGGTGGATCCCGCGCTTCTACGTCAACCGTCGCAAGTCCAAGCGTCTGCAGGCGTTCAACAATCACCTGGCAGACACCATCACGCTGGTGGCCAACGCCCTCCGCGCCGGTGCCTCCTTCCTGCAGGCCATCGAGCTGGTCGTGCGCGAGACGCAGCCGCCGATCTCGACCGAGTTCAACCGTGTCATCCGCGAGGTCAACCTGGGGCTGCCCTTCGAGCAGGCGCTCAACAACATGGTCCGCCGGGTGCGCTCCGAGGACCTCGAGCTGATGACTACCGCCATCACCATCCAGCACCAGGTCGGCGGCAACCTCGCCGAGATCCTGGATTCCATCGCCTTCACCATTCGCGAGCGCATCCGCATCATCGGGGAGATCCGCGTCCTGACAGCCCAGCAGCGCATGTCCGGCTACGTAGTGGCTGGCCTGCCCATCTTCCTGGTGCTGATCCTCTCGGTCATCGCACCCACGTTCATGGAGCCGATGTTCGGCGACCCCACGGTCTTCGGCATCCCGGTCGGCGTCATCGTCCTGGCCCTTGGCGGGATCATGATGGGCATCGGCTTCCTGCTCATTCGCCGCATCGTCGACATCGAGGTGTAGCGCATGGTTCCCTTCCTTATGGCGCTGCTGGCTGCCGGTGGCGTTCTCCTCGTCGTCTGGGCCCTGCTGGGGACGCGGACCACCGATCCCGTCCAGGCGCGCCTGACCCACCTGGGCACGCTCGAGGGTGTCACCAGCCTGGAGGAGATCGAGCTCCAGCAGCCGATCATGGACCGCACCCTGCGACCGATGATGCGGCGGCTGTCGGGCATCGGTACCCGCTTCACCTCGCGCGAGCGCGTCGGACGCACGGAAGGCCGGCTGGCCGAAGCCGGCTACCCGTACGGCCTGCGCACCATCGACTTCATGGGTCTCAAGGTCGTCAGCGCACTCGTCGTCAGCGCACTCGCGTTCCTGCTCTTCGGTGTCGCGCTCGGGTCCGGTGCCTCGGCCGGTCTGATCATCACCACCGGAGGCCTGGTGCTGGGCTTCTTCCTGCCCGACTACTGGCTCGTGCGGCGCATCAGGGCTCGCCAGAAGGCGATCCTGCTGGCCATCCCGGACACGCTCGACCTGCTCACCATCTCCGTCAAGGCCGGCCTCGGCTTCGACGCAGCACTGGGTAAGGTGGTCGAGAAGACGCAGGGGCCCCTGTCCGACGAGTTCCGTCGCGCCCTGGCGGAGGTTCGCATCGGCAAGCCACGCCGCGACGCACTGAAGGAGTTGGTCGCCCGCACCAACGTGCCCGCACTGACCAACTTCATCGGCGCCATCATCCAGGCCGAGCAGCTTGGTGTTGCCATCGCCAACGTCCTCGAGGTGCAGTCCGAGCAGCTGCGCATCGAGCGCCGCCAGCGCGCCGAGGAGATGGCCGCCAAGGCACCTATCAAGATGCTCTTCCCGCTCGTCGGCTGCATCTTCCCCTCCATGTTCATCGTCATCCTGGGGCCGGCCCTGATCCTCATCCTGAAGAACCTGGCCAACGTCTAGTCGGGGTGAGCGGGACCGATGGGCGCTGAGCGGATGCGGCTGCTTCGGACCGGCGACGGCGCGGTGCTATGCCATCGGCTCGTGATGGGCGAGTCGTTCGGGCGTCGCTTCATGGGCCTGATGGGCCGCGCCTCGATGGACGGGGACGAGGGCCTGTGGCTCCCGACCTCCAGCATCCACATGCTGTTCATGCGCTTCCCGATCGATGCACTCTTCGTGGGCGGGGCAGACCGCGAGGGCCACCGCTCCGTGGTCAGCGTGCGCGAGGAGCTGCCACCTTGGCGCGGTCTCGTGCTGCCGGTGCGTGGAGCCCAAGGGGTGATCGAGCTGCCCGCCGGGACTCTCGCTCGCCACGGCGTGAGCGTGGGCGACGAGGTCGCTTTCGAACGGGTCGATACGCCGATCCGATGATCCGATGATCCGATGATCCGTCCCGCAGCCTGAGCTAAGCACCGCGTGATCCACGCCTGCCACGATGGGCTGGATGCGGTTCCTGCTGGACCTGTTGCTGCCACCCTGCTGCGCCGGATGCGGGCGGGAGGGCACGGTGTTGTGCCCTCGCTGCAGGCTGCCGCTGCGTCGGCGTTTGCACGAGCCCGCCGGAGCACCGCTGGGCATGCCGGTGACGATGCCGCCGGGCCTGTTGCAGCTGGAGTGGTGTGCGATGTACAGCGGTCCCACGCGCGCGGCCCTGCACGCCCTCAAGTACCGCGGGGAACGGCGCCTCTGCGAGCCCCTCGGCATGGCGCTTGCCGAGCGCTGGCAGGCCGCCGGACGGGGCGGGGACCTGATCACCTGGGTGCCGGTGCATCAGTCGCGTCGAGCCGAGCGCGGCTTCGACCAGGCCGAGGAGCTGGCTCGGGTGATGGCTTCGCAGCTGAGCTTGCCCCTCGAGCGGTGCCTTGAGCGCCGGCTGCGCACGGTAGCGCAGCACTCCCTGGGCCAGCAGGACCGAGCCTGCAACACCGGCGGGGCATTCAGCGTCCGGCCGGGGAACGCCGAGCGTCTGCGTGGATGCTGGCTCGTGCTGGTCGACGACATCATGACCACCGGCGCCACACTGTCCAGTTGCGCCGCCGCCCTCCACGCGGCCGGTGCGGCGGCGGTCTCAGCCATCACGCTGGCTCGAGACCGCTGATGGCTAGAGCCATCCGTCGCGCTCGAGAGACGGCATGCGGACGTGGCGTCGGCGCTGGAGGAGGCCTAGACTCCATCCAAAAGCGGAGGTGCAGCGGGTGCGAACCACGATCAGAGGCAAGAACCTGACCGTCTCGGACAAGGACCGTGCCTACATCGAGCGCAAGATGCGACGCCTCGACCGGATGCTCGACGATCGCACAGAGGCCGACGTCGAGCTGCGCCTGGAGGGCAACCCCAAGATCGCCGACAGTCACATCGTGGCTGTGACGCTGTCCACGGCCGGCCAGTCGGTGAGCAGCATGGCGGCGGCGGCCTCGTTCAAGGTGGCCGCGGATGATGTCATCGACAAGCTCGAACGCCGTACGGTCGAGGCCAGGCAGCGCCCACGCGATCGTCGGCGTCATGCACAGGAACGCTACGACGACGCCAGCATGCTGGCGTCGGTCGTCAAGGAGCGTGACGTGGAGGACGACGACACGCGAGTGGTGAAGATCAAGCGCTTCGCGATCGAGCCCATGTTCGAAGAGGATGCCATCACGCGCATGGAGGAGCTGGGCCACGCCTTCTTCATCTTCGTCAATGCCGAGAACGAACGGGTCGCGGTGCTCTACCGCCGGCGTGATGGCCGCTACGGGCTGATCGAGCCAGCCATCGGTGGCGGTTACAGCGGCGACGACTGAGCCTGCGCGCGGGCCGGACTCGAGTGATGGAGGACCCTTCCTTCAGCGCCGACCCGTACCAATGGACCATATTCCCTGGGGCGTCCCCGCACCGATGATGTCGCTGCCGCCGGACGGTGGCACACCGGGGTCGCAAGGCCCGGTGCCCACGATGACGCTGTCGGGGTGCTATGAGCGTCCAGAACCCGCGGGCCTTCAACGAGTGGCTCCGAGCGCAACTCAAGGCCAAGAAGATGTCCCAGCGCCAGCTTGCGCAGCAGTCCGGCGTCGATCACTCCACGATCTCGCGTCTGCTGCGCGGCGACCGCACACCATCCCTGGGCACGGCAACCAAGCTGGCCAAGGGCTTGCGCGAGCTCCGCGATGACACCGACTCTCCCCAGTACTTCGGCCTGACCTCGTCCTCGAGCACGCATCCGACGGCGCGCGTCGAGTACGCCCTTCGTTCCGACGACCTCATGAGCGAGCCACAGGTCCGCCAGGTGATGGAGTACTACCTGGCGCTGCGGATGCGCCGCTTGTCGGTCCGCCAGACGGGCCGCTATGCGCCGGTACGACCGATCGCGGCAGTGCGCTCGGTCCCGACCCGCGGGGAACCCAACAAGAAGCACTGACCCGGCACGACATTCCGGGCGAAAGCGCTCCCTCCCGACCACGGCCTTGCCAGCGCCTGCCCGGCGCCGTGCCCCTGCTAGGCCGTGGTCGTTTCCTCCCCTGGTGCCATGCCGTCATCCGGACCCGACCGGCCGCCCTTGGTCTTGGGTGAAAGCAGGTAGGCGATGAAGCCGAGCACCACGACCGAGAGCACGCTGATGGCACGGTCCACGAGTGCGATCGCCGCAGCCTCGTTGGGATCGGCCTGGTAGACCACCGTCAGCAGTCCGACGATGCCGGCCTCGACGATGCCGAGCCCCGCTGGCGTGAACGGCACAGCGGTCAGCAAGGAGGCCACCAGGGCCACGAAGAATGCGCCACTGATGCCCAGCGAGATGTCGAAGCCCAGCGCCTCCACCACGAACAGCAGGCGCAGGGCCTCGGTGGTCCAGACGAGCAGCGTGACCAGCGCGACCAGCGGCAGCGTGCGGCGGTCGGCCGAGAACACGCCGTCCTCGAAGCGTTCGTACAGTCCCTTGGCCCTGGCTGGCAGGGGCAAGCGCTCGACCAGCTGCCGGCCGAAGTTGCGCAGCGTGAACAGGGCGACCGCAAGGCCAGCGACCACCATGAGGCCGACCGCCATGATGGCGCGGACGGTATCGTCGAGCCCGGTTCGGAAGGACCAGAAGGCCGCCCCGAGGCCGAGGATGACGATGGCGAAGATGTCGAAGATACGCTCGATGAAGATGGTCCCAAAGGTCGCCGATAGCGACACCGGGTAATTGACCTTCAGCAGCCAGGCTCGGTAGACCTCGCCAAGCTTGGCTGGCACCACGCTGTTGACGAGCCAGCTGACGAAGATGATCTCGGTAGCGTCCCGGACCCTGATCCGGGCGCCGATGCCGCGCAGCA
>DATHSE010000246.1:0-2717 GCA_035464455.1 Anaerolineae bacterium
GCGGAGCCTAGAGCCCCTTCACTGCCGCCAGCAGCGACTCGAGGCCGGCCTTCGCGTCGGCGAAGAGCATGCCCGTCTTGGGGTTGGTGTAGAGCGAGTTGTCGATGCCCGCGTAGCCACGTCCCATGGAGCGCTTGATGACGACGATGGACTTGGCCTCGTCGACGTCAAGGATGGGCATGCCGTAGATGGGCGATGCCGGATCGGTCCGGGCGATGGGGTTGGTGACATCGTTGGCGCCGATGACCAGGGCCACGTCGCAGCGCGGGAACTCGGGGTTGATGTCCTCCATCTCCTTGAGCTGCGGGTACGGCACGCTGGCCTCAGCCAGCAGCACGTTCATGTGCCCGGGCATGCGCCCTGCCACCGGATGGATGGCGTAGTTGACGATGACGCCACGCTCCTCGAGGATGTCGCCCAGCTCACGGCAGGCGTGCTGCGCCTGGGCCACGGCGAGACCGTAGCCGGGAACGATGATGACGCTCTGGGCGTAGGCCAGCTGGATGGCGGCGTCGTCCACGCCGATCTCGCGCACGCTGCCACCGGAAGCGGTGGGGTCGGCCTGCGTGCCCTCGCCGCCTCCGAAGCCGCCGATGAGGATGTTCAGCAGCGAGCGGTTCATGGCGTCCGCCATGAGCTTGGTGAGGATGCCGCCGGCCGCGCCCACGAGGGCGCCGGCGATGATGAGCAGCGGCATCTCCAGCACGAAGCCGGACATCGCGGCCGCGGTGCCGGTGAACGAGTTGAGCAGGCTGATGACGACCGGCATGTCCGCGCCGCCGATGGGCAGCACCATGGTCACGCCGAAGGTCAGCGAGGTGCCCATGAGGACGACCAGCAGGACCGTCTTGATCTCGCTGCCAAGCTCGAGCACGGGCGAGGCGCCAGCACCGAGCACGAGCAGGATGGTGGTCACCAGCGCCAGCAGGCCGAGGGCCGCGGTGGTGTAGGTGCCACCAGGTACCGCGATGGGCTTGCCGGGAAGAAGACCCTGGAGCTTGCCCGAGGCGATGAGCGAGCCCGTGAAGGTGACCGAGCCGATGATGACGCCGAGGATGACGAAGACCGTCGTCGAGATCGTTTCCTTGGGACCGCCGACGATGGCGAGGTAGTCGAAGATGGCGACGAGGGCGGCGGCGCCACCACCGACCGCGTTGAACAACGAGACCAGTTGCGGCATCGCCGTCATGGCCACACGCAGCGCGAGGAACATACCGGCCGCGCCGCCGATGATGATGCCGCCGATGATGATCACCATCGCTGGCGTGGTCAGGCCGCCGACGGCGCAATCGACGCCCTCGTGGCAGTCGCGTAGCAGCAGGTAGAGGAACGTGGCGATGACGGCCACGCTCATGCCGCCCGCAGAGACGAGGTTGCCGTTGCGGGCGGTGGCTGGGCTGTTCATGAAGTGCAGGCCGACGACGAAGCTGCCGGCGGCGAGGGCGCCGACGAGCACGAAGACCGTGCTCAGTACTGACTGATCCACGGCTAGGCCTCCTTGCCCTCGGCCTTGGGCGCGGTGGGCCGCTTGCGGAACATCTGCAGCATGCGGTCTGTGACGACATAGCCACCCACCACGTTCATGGCGCCGAAGACGACCGCCACGCTGGCCAGCAGGTAGCCCAGGAGATCGCTGGCTTCGGCGGCGATGATCATGCCGCCGACGAGCACGATGCCGTGGATGGCGTTGGCTCCCGACATGAGCGGGGTGTGCAGGGTCGCTGGGACCTTGCTGATGACCTCGAAGCCGACGAGGACGGCCAGGATGAAGATGACCAGTGAGCCGAGCAGGCTGATCTCACCGCTCATGCGGCACCGCCCTCGGACAGCAGCGTGGCCGTCGCTTCATGCACGACCTTGCCATCGTGCGTGATGACGGTGCCTGCGGTGATCTCGTCGTCGAAGTCGAACGTCATCTCCCCTTCCTTGATGAAGTGCGTCAGCAACGCGGTGATGTTGCGGGCGTAGAAGCCGCTGGCGCCGCCGGGCATGGTGGCCGGCAGGTTGGTCGGCGCGATGATGGTGACGCCGTTGTCGGTCACGATGGTGTCGCCGGGGACCGACAGCTCGACGTTGCCGCCAAGGGCGCTGGCGGCCATGTCCACGATGACCGAGCCGGCCTTCATGTTGCGCACCGCCGCGGCCGTGACCAGCAGCGGTGGACGGCGCCCCGGCACCTGCGCCGTGGTGATGACTACGTCCATGCCGCTGATGTGGCCGTCGAGCTGGGCCTGCTGGAGGCGCTTCTCATCCTCGGTCAGCTCGCGCGCGTAGCCCCCTGAGCCGGTAGCGTCGGCCATCGACTCCAGCTGCAGGAACTTGGCGCCCAGCGACTCCGCCTGCTCCTTGGTCTCTGCTCGCACGTCGTAGGCCCTGACCACCGCGCCCAGGCGCTTGGCCGTGGCGATGGCCTGCAGGCCGGCGACGCCGACGCCAAGGATGAGCACGTTGGCCGGCTTGGCCGTACCGGCAGCGGTGGTGAGCAGCGGGAAGTAGCGACCGTAGGCATCGGCGGCCATGATCACGGCCTTGTAGCCGCCGACGTTGGCCTGACTGGAAAGCGCATCCATGGTCTGCGCGCGCGACAGCGTCCGCGGCAGCGTGTCCAGGCTTACTGCCGTGACGCCGGCCTTCGCCAGGGACTGCGCGTTCTGCGGATCGATGAGCGGCTGCAGCAGGCCGATGACGACCTGGCCCGCATGCAGCTTGCCGATCTC
>DATHSE010000247.1:0-14252 GCA_035464455.1 Anaerolineae bacterium
CCCGATGAACGTGTTGACCAGTGGCACACCCATCTTGCGGGCGGCGCGCATGACCTGCTTGAGATGCCCGATCACCTGCGCCCGGTGCTCCGGGTCCGGGTGCAGCGGATTGGGGTAGTAGCCCAGGCCCGAGACGGACAGGCCCTTGGCCGCAAGCTCGGCGGCGATCTCCTGCGCCTGGCCCTCGGACAGGTCGACGACATCGACGTGGCAGGTGCCGGCATAGCGTCGTTCGACGTCGCCGCCCGACGGCCAGCAGGCGATCTCGAGCGTCTCGAAGCCAGCCGATGCCGCCCAGTCAGCCACCTCCATCAGGGGTGTCCCCAGGAATGGTGCGGTCAAAAAGCCCAGCCTCACGATCCCCCTCCTCTCGTTATCGTTGCTAACGGTCACGCGTCAGCGTGCGCTGCGGTCGGTCAGTCTTCCACGTCGACCCAGCGGTCCTCGACTGCGCTACGAGCCACTGCATCGCCCACGGTCATCTCGTGATGCCCCGCCTCGAAGGTGGCATAGAGCGGGTCGGCCGGCGCAGCGCCGACCAGGATGGCGCGATAGATCTCGCGGAAGTGCGAGCACATGCTGTCGGCGAAGCCCTCGACGTGACCGCCCGGGAGCGCGGTGGCGG
The DNA here is from genome assembly GCA_035464455.1 of Anaerolineae bacterium. GTDB lineage: Bacteria > Chloroflexota > Limnocylindria > Limnocylindrales > CSP1-4 > JAFMJV01. The sequence goes on from DATHSE010000247.1 coordinate 626, forward strand.
CGATGCCGGTCGCATTCATCAGCTCGGCCCCACGCTGGAGGATCTCGTTGGGCCGGCCACGATGACCGATCCAGAGGTGGTCGGGCGTCTCCGAGTCCCAGGCGGCCGCAGCCGTGGCGCCGTCGATCTCCCACTGCACCGAGTTCTTGCGCCCGGCACTGACCTGGCTGATGGCAACGGTGCTGCGTGCGCCGTTGGCGTAGCGCAGCAGGATGACGGCGGCATCGTCGGTGGTCATCTCCACCGGCTCCGTCTCGGCGGCACGTTCCTGGCTGAAGGTCTGCACCTCGCCGATGGGCTTCTGTCGCACCTTCACGAAGGTCGACAGGTCGGCCATGACCGACTGCACCTTCAGCCCGGTGATGAAGTTGGTCAGGTCGATCCAGTGCGAGCCGATGTCGCCGACGGCGCGCAGCGTGCCGCCCTTGTCGGGCTCGAGGCGCCAGTTCCAGTCCGTGTCCTGCAGCAGCCAGTCCTGGAAGTAGTGGCCGCTGATGAGGCGGACCTCGCCCAGCTCCCCGTTCCTGACCATCTGGCGGGCATGCTGATTGAGGGGGTAGAAGCGGATGTTGAAGTTGACCGCAGTGATGCGGTCGGAGGCCTCGGCGAGCGCCACCAGCTCCCGTGACTCTGCCGAGGTCACGGCCAGCGGCTTCTCGCAGATGACGTGCCTGCCGGCGGCCAGGATGGCCTTGACCTGGGGATAGTGGAACTGGTTGGGGGAGGTGACGTGGATGACGTCGACCTCGGGGTCTTCCAGCGCGGCCTCCAGCGTGGGATAGGCCGCGCGAAGGCCCAGTCGCTGTGCGGCATCGTCAGCCAGCTGGGGCGTGGCGTCGATGACGCCCCGGACGTCGACGCCCAGCCGGCGCAGTGCCTCGATGTGCACGGTCCCGATGAACCCGCTGCCGATGACGGCTGCGCCGATGTCGCTGAAGCGCTCCACTGATCCCCTCCTTGAGGCAACAACGTGGCTATCTAGACGGCTAGACGGCCGAGGCCCAATCTACAGACGGCACGATCCTCGGTCAAACGGGCTGCTGGCGTGGATCACGAGGGACCCTGGCGTGCGTCGCTCCCGGCCTGCCAGAGCGGCCAGGTCATCGGTGACGCCGACGTTCGTGAACAGCGTCTTGCCGATCAGCGCTGAGTCGACAGGCGAGGCCTTGGTCGACACGAGCGTCGCGGTCGCCATCGTCCTGGCGGATCACGCCGAGCACGCGGCCACACTCGACGCTGTGCGTGGACTGCGCCTGGGCCTGGCCGGCCACGCCTGGTTCGAGACCTACTCTGTGCTCACGCGGCTGCCGCCCGGTCAGCGTCGGTCTCCGGAGTCCGTTCACGCCATCCTGGCGTCGGACTTTCCGTTGACGCGTTTCCTGGAACCTGATGATGCTGCCGGTCTTGCCGCCGAGCTGGCGAGGCTGCGGGTCGGCGGAGGGTCGGTCCACGACGCCCTGGTCGGTGCTGCCGCACGTGCCTGCGGGATGCTACTCATCTCCCGTGACCGGCGGGCTCGAGCCACGTATGAGTCCCTTGGCGTGCAGGTCCGGATGATCGGGCAGCCTGCCACTCTGGCGCTAGACAAACAATATACAGACACTGTACAGTCCATTTGTCCAGCGGTGAGCCAGCCGCATCGACCGAATGGAGACCTCCCGATGCGCCGCCTTTCTATCCTCGCCACGCTCTTCGTCGTCGTCACGCCTGCTGCTGTCAGTGCTCATTCCCCATCGGTCATCGACAGCTCTACCGACTCGGCCGCAGAGGCCATCGTGCTCGAGGACCCCACGCTCTCGCGCGCCATCGGTGCCACCATCGAGCAGCCCGGAGAAGTGGACTGGTATCGACTGGACCTGGAGGCCGGTGAGCCACTGGTGGTGGGCATGACCGCTCCCGATGCGATCGGCGCTGTTGCCGCCACCTTCACGTTGCTCGGTCCCGGCCTCCCCGAGGCGGCCGAGTCCGGCCCTGAAGCGGTCGCGCTGGCGGAGGCTGTCGGCGTCGATGGAGCCATCGCGTTCACACCTGCCGCCGAGCCGCGGCGCGAGGTGCACGGTGGCCTCGGCTTCATCAACTACGGCACCATCCGGACCGAGGCGCCGGCGTCGGGAAGCTACTACGTCGCCGTCTACAGCGTCGATCCGGCGGCCACGGGCAAGTACGTCTTCGCTCCCGGGCTACGCGAGGAGTTTGGGCTCGATGCCATCGGCGGCATGCTTGACCTCATCGGCTTCTTCAACGCCCCCTGGCCGCCCGAGCCGACCAGCTAAGGCCGCCCAGCCCTCCGCGGCCGAGCCACTCCCGTACCTGCAGCCTGGCCCGTCCTCTGCCCTGAAGCCGAGCCTGTCCTATGCTGCCCCGGGAGCCGGCGCTCCCCATCCCACCCGCAACCACCGAGGAGGCAGCATGGCCCACCTACGACTGTTGGCCGCCGCGGCCGGCATCTCCATCCTCGCCGCCGGCATGGCAGCACCAGCCCTGGCGCAGGACGAGGAGCGCCCGCTCGGGCCGCCTTCGGCCACACCCAACCCGGTCGCGCTCGAGGTACCGGCCGGCGACGGCACGGCGGTCCGCCTGACCACGGAGCTGGGTGACGTCGTCATCGGGCTCTTCAACGAGTCGGCCCCGGTGGCCGCCGAGAACTTCCTCAACCTGGCCCAGGCCGGCTACTACGACGGCGTCGGCTTCCACCGCGCGGTCCCCGGCTTCGTGCTCCAGGGTGGCGACCCGGACGGCACCGGTATGGGTGGTCCCGGCTACACCATCCCCGACGAGGAAGTGGTGGGCGAGTACGGTCGCGGCATCGTGGCCATGGCTCGCACCCAGGAGCCGAACTCCCAGGGCAGCCAGTTCTTCGTCATCCTTGATGACGAGGCCGAGGCCGCTCTCGAGGCGTTCCGCACCTACACCATCTTCGGGCGCGTCGTCGAGGGCATGGACGTGGTCGACGCCATCGTCGAGGCGCGTGAGCCCGCCGACCAGATCGCTGACCCGGTACGCATCCTGTCGACCTCCGTGGAGCAGGTCGAGCTGCCGCCCGAACCCTCGCCGGCGCCGCCCACGGCGGCCGAGCTGGCAGCCGACGCGCTGGTCGCGCAGCTGCCGGACGAGGCCGCGGGCTACCAGCTGCAGAAGGTCGCCTTCACGCTCGAGGATGTGGGTGGCCAGTTCGATCGGGACGTCATGGAGGAGCTGCAGGGCATCGCCGAGGCCAACGACGCGGACGCGCAGCTGCTGTCGATCGCGCAGGCCGGTGGCCAGGACGCGGAGGGCGGCTTCATCAGCCTGGCCGGTGCGTCCATCCCGGGTGTCCCGGCCGAGCAGGTCCAGGACGCCATGATCAGGCTGCTGCTGCCGACCGACGACTCGACCGGCATCACCACCGAGACCATCGCTGACCGCGAGGTCACCCGCGTCGACCTGGTTCCCGATCCCGGTCCGGGCGAGTCGGCCTACGTGGTCTCCAGCGGCGAGGCCGTCTGGGTCATCGTTTCCCCCGGGGAGGCCCTCCGCGAGGTCGTCGCGGCCCTGCCGTAGCGTTCGCCGTCGCCCGGGGGATGGGCAACCGTCGCGCGGACTCTCGGTCGATGTTCCGTCCAGCGTGACAAGCGACCGAGGACAGCGGCCATCGGGTCCACGGGCGGGACAAGCCGGATAACGGGTCGGGGAGGCCGGATCGCGGGTCGGCGATCCAGGGTCGCCCGTCTCGCCCAGCGCGACAGATGACCCCGGAGCGAGCCCCGATGTCCCCGGCGAGCGCCCCGCGACCACCCGGGTGCCTGCGCCGACGGACGCTTGTCTCGCCCAGCGAAACGCTGGCGCCCCACGTCGGCCACGGACCGGTACCGCGCGCCTGCCACCGGTGACCAGACCACGCCTGCCACCGGTGACCAGACCACGCCTGCCACCGGTGACCAGACCACGCCGGTCGCCGGTGACTAGACCACGCGGTCGCTGAAGGCGCCGCTCTTGGGATCCTTGAGGATGAGCTTGGAGCGGCCGTCCGGCAGCAGTTCGCGCTTGATGACCACCAGGTCGTCGTACATCTCCTGCTCCTTGGCGATGCGCTCGGTCTTGCCCCCGCGCCAGTCGAGCTCCACGGTCTCCCATGCGCGGGTCTTGGCTGAGCGGTAGCAGGCGTCCATGATGGCGTTGACGACGTAGCCGTCATACAGCGTCTCCATCGGCTCGCGACCGTCATCGATCGCGTCGAACATGTCGCTGAACATGTCCACGTAGCCCAGCTCGGAGACCTCGTCCCCGACCGGGAAGAGCCAGCCGGCATCGGTCTCCGCCTTCTCGGCCACGTAGCCGCCGCCGCCACCACCGGCGGTGAACATCTCCAGGCCGGTGCGCAGGAAGTGGTTGATCCAGATGGTGCCGTGCGTACCGGCCACCTCATCGCGCAGATCCATGCCGCCGCGGAACGTCCAGCTCACCTCGAACTGCCCGATGGCTCCCGACTCGTAGCGCACCAGGGCGATGGCGTTGTCCTCGGCGTCGATGGGGTGCACCAGCGTGTCGGTGTAGCACATGACCTCGACCGGGCGGTTGCCCTTGCCCACCATGATCCGCCCGATCTCGATGCAGTGGCAGCCAAGGTCGATGATGGCGCCGCCGCCGGTGAGGCGGTGATCCCAGAACCAGGCCGAGTGCGGACCGGGGTGCGTCTCGCGGGCACGCACCCAGGTCACGTCACCGATGGCGCCGCCCTGCACCGCCTTCATGGCCTTGAGCGACTTGGGCGTGTAGACGAGGTCCTCGAGGTAGCCGCCGAAGACCCCCGCCTTCTCGACGGCGTCCAGCATGCGCTTGGCCTCGCCGGCGTTGCGCCCCAGCGGCTTGGTCACCAGCACCGCCTTGCCGGCCGTGGCGACCGCCTTGACGGCCTCCTCGTGGAGGAAGTTGGGCAGAGCCACCACCACCACGTCGGTATCGGGATGCTCGATGGCAGCCATCATGTCGGTCGTGGACTCGGGCACACCGTGGCGGGCCCGGAAGGCCTCACCCCGCTCGGCCGAGCGCGAGTAGACGACGCGGACGCGATCGCGATTGCGCTGGCCGTGCAGGGTCAGGGTGTAGAAATCGCCGATGAGCCCGGTGCCGAGCATCGATACCTGGTGCTGCTTCACGCTGGTTCCTCCTCGCGGTGTCGAGTCTCGATCGTAGCGCCCCGATCGGTCGTCGATGGGCTCGGAACCGCCGGTCGCCTACGGGAAGAGCGGCTCCTGCCAGGCCGGCCGCGCGGGCACCTCGCCCTTGCGCAGCATCGCCCACCACTGCTCGTCGCTGAGCCGGTCGCTGGTGGGCCAGGGGAACTCGTAGAACGAGTAGGTCCCACCGGTGGCCACGTGGAACTCGCCCTCGTCGTCGGGCACGATGACGAAGATGCGGTCGATGCGGCCGGTGCCGATCTCGAGCACCTCGTCGGTCAGCTTGACCAGGTCGACGCCACGGCCGATGTCGGCGATGACCGCGGCATCGTCGTCGCGGATGGGCCGGCTGGTGTCCAGGTTGTCGCCGCTGCGCCACCAGAAGCCCTCCAGCTCGCCTCCGATCCGTCGCAGCCATTCGTTGTCGGACTTCCACGCCTTGCTGCCCTTCCCCTTGTCGATGGGCATGCCGGCCAGCTCGTCGGCCGCCAGGCGTTCAAGGCGGTCGACGAACTCGGTGTAGTCATCGAGCAGGCGCGCGATGTCCTTGGGCAACAGGTCGCGGTCGGCGAGACCGTCACGCATCAGGACGGCCATAGCGGACAGTCGCCCGAAGGCGACCGGATCGGGCTCCACCCAGTTGCGCACGTCCGGCAGCTCCGGCGTGATGTCGCCCATCTCGCCCACGAACTGCTTGGTGTACAGGATGGTGTCGTGGCGCAGCTCGGCGTGGGAGCCGAAGCCCGTCTGGTGCGCCTTGGCTGCCCAGGCATCGGTCTGCATGAAGTCCGGGAAGGCCGGGCCGTGTGGCAGCCACATCGGCTCCAGGGCCGCCAGCCAGGCGTCGTAGACCGTGGCGCCCCAGGCCTCGTCCGGCCGGGCAGCCACCGCCGCCCGCATGGCCTCCATCTGCTCGGGGTAGTTGAGGTAGGCGGTCTGGCCGGCCTCGTCCTGGATGGCGAGGGCGAAGTCGGAGCCGAAAGCCGCAGCCAGGTCGAGCACCGATGGCAGGACGCGAAGGTCGGGCGGCTCGCTGACCCAGGGGGCGATGAGCTGGTCGAGGATCCAGGAGTCGAGGACGAAGCGCGTGCCCATCAGGCGCACCGACGGCCGTTCCTCGTCGATGCGCACCGGACGCGTCTCCCGCAACTGTGCGGCGACGGCGAAGAGCGTCTCGTCGTCGCTGGCACTGAGTGGGTCGGCCATGCCCCCAGGGACCGTGGCCTCGACCGCATCGCTGAGCTCGAAGGGGGTGTAGTCGTCCGCGACGCCCACCAGGAACGCGGTCGGCTCGAAGACGCGTCGCCACAGCGTCTCCAGCTGCGGGTCGCCGACCAGTGTCCGCGATGCCAGCAACGCGAGACGCAGGTTGTCGACGTCCTGCACGACCGTGGCGTCGGTCTGGACGGAGTCGGGCAGGCGGAACGCATGCTGGCCCAGCACGGACATGGCCACGAAGTAGCGTGTCAGCGCCTTCGTGCGCGTGTAGTGGCCGCGCGGTGCGAAGAGCGAGTAGTCGGTCACCGTGCCCAGGATGGGCGACGTGGCCGAGGGTGCGTCATGGGCATCGATGAGCGCCTTCTCTGCGAGGGCACGCGGGCTGAGCTTGCCCGAAGGCACGCCCAGCTCCGCCGCCGCGACCGAGATGAGGTCGACGACCCGGGCCGCGTCGTCCGCCAGCGCTGTGCCGGCGAGCTCCTTGCGCTGTTCGATAGCGTTGCGACGCATGCCGGTAAGCAGCTGACCGAGCGTTGGAGAGAGCCTCCGCGTCTCGATGTCGCGCAGGGCCTTGTCGAACACCTGGTGCCAGGCGTGGTAGGCGGCATCGGTAGTCACGAAGACTGGCGTGCCGGTGTAGAACTGCTCATCGTAGGCCTGGTGGAAGAGGCGGAACTCCTCCGGGACGATGACGAACCCCTGCTCGGCCAGCTTCACGCGCGCCTCAGGGCCGAGCAGCTCCTCCACCTGCTCGGTCATCGCCACCTGCTCCATCGACGTCGGCGTCGATGGGCCGGCGTAGGGCACCTCATCGCCAAGGCGCGGGACCAGCTGGTACTCGCCGAAGCCGCTGGCTGCCGAAGGCAGCTCGGCCTGTGCCCAAGCCGGGCTCGACACCCCCAGCAGGCTGCCGGCGAGCGCAAGCGACAGGCTGCCTGCGAGCAGCGGACGACTCGAGATGCGGTTCACGGAGCACTCCTTCCTGTGATGGCCGGTTCGGTCCGGCCGTCGCCATCGATGTCGACGCAGGTGGGGATCCCGGGACCGGGCAGTGGCTCGGTCGGCAGGAACCCGAAGACGACCCAGAGCCAGGCACCCGTCTCGACCGTGCCCGGTCGGTCAAGCTTCCCGTAGGCCACCGCCAGCGAGCCGTTGCAGGCAGCCAGCTCGACCACCGGCCTGACCAGCGTGCCGGCCACCCAGACCGACGAGAGGTCATGGGGTCTGTACAGCCCAACGTGAGCCGAGAGGCCATGCGCATCGGCCCAGGCCCGGCGTGGTCGGGTGATGTTGATGAGGTTGCGCTGGAACGGTCGGCGGAAGGAGAGGACGAGCTCGACCTCTCCGTTCATGGTCACATCGCCCAGCGAGACGGCCGTCAGGCGGTCGGGAAGGCGTCGCGTGGCGGCAGGGGCGATGCGCGCACGAATGCGCGCCAGGGTCGCCGCGTCGGGTGCCGCTGACGGCACGACGACGCCGTCGAGCGGTCGGGCCGGAGACCACCACTCTTCGTCGATGAGGACTGCGTCCCCGCGGGGCAGCTCCCAGCTCCCATCAGGACCGCGCGCACGCCAGGCGTAGGCGCCCGAGGCATCGCACAGCACGTCCTCCCGGGTCGTATCGCATGCCGTCGCGCCGCTGCCGGCGAGCGGCGCCTCGTGAGCGGCGTGCGTCGGCAGATCGCCCACGGGTACGGGTGCTCCCGGGGCGAGCGTTCCCAGGGTGAGCGCGCCCAGGACGAGGAGCAGCAGGCCGCGTGGCGGCGACATCGCGGCGTCACGATATGCGGGCCCGGCACCCGGGGCAAGAGCCATCCGGCCCCGGGCCGACGCTACTGGTGCTCGCGCGTGCCCTGCTGGCAGCGGTGGCCGCGCGTGGCGTGGGTGGCGTCAGCTAGGCGGTGTCGGCCTCCGCTGTCTCGTCGGCGTCGAGGATATGGACGGTCCCCGCGGTGGGCCGGAAGGTGGACTCGTGACCGTCGTCCCAGGCGACACGGTAGCTCGTGCCGTAGTCGTGCTCGATGACCTCCAGGATCGTGCCCTGGCGCGGTGGTTCGCCGGCCTTCTGGGAATCGACCATGATGCGGTCGCCTACGGACTGGTTGGTCATCGAACGCCTCCTTTGGGTGCCCCTGATGAGGTTACCGACGATACGTAGGTTCCGAAGCTGCTCGGTAGGGCCATCCGGCATAGTCGGCCCGCACCAGCATGGACCATTCGCACGCACGCCTCGCAGCACACGCGATGTCGCCGAAGGCTGGCATGCTATGGCCATGCGCAGGCTCGTCCCCGGGGTCGTCGTGGCGTTCTCGCTCATGCTGTCGCTCATGCCCGCGGTCGCCGTGCGCTCGGAAGCGCCACCGCTGCTGGCGTTGTCCGCCCGCGGCAGCCCGCTGGTGGTGGGCACAGGTGGGCGTATCGACATCGCCGTCACCCTCCGCGATCGAGCGGCGCTGCGTCTTCGCGTGGTCGATTTCGATGGCCGCACCGTACGTGAGCTCTCCTCGGGCGAGCGCGAGCCGGGCACTCATCGCGCCAGCTGGCATGGGCGCGACGCCGCCGGGGATCGCGTGGTGAACGGGCCCTACCGCATCGTGGCCGCGGCGTCGTCCACGCTCGATGACTCCGCCCATCGCGCTGAGGCGTGGGTCACCGTGGCCGACCGTGCCGTCTATCCGCGGCAGCCCGGGTTCATCACCGTGGCAGTCGACCCGGGCCACGGCGGTGCGCTTCCGGGTGCAGTCGGCTCCGACGGCACCCGGGAGGCCGACATCAACCTGGACATCGGTCTGCGCCTGGCCCGCATGCTCGAAGGGGCCGGCGTGAATGTCGCACTCACCCGCTCGACGGATGCCTTCGTCAACGACCCGCCGCAGGAACGCACCGGCGACGGCATCATCGACGACGACGATGAGCTGGCTGCCCGCCCCGACATCGCCAACCGTGCGCGTGCCGACCTGTTCATCTCGATCCACAACAACCTGGCCGTCAACCCGGCCGTCGGGGGGCCGTCCACCTACTACTTCGACGAGCGCCCGTTCGGCGCGCGCTCCGAGCGCCTCGCTCGGGCGGTGCAGGACGAGATGGTGGCAGCGCTCGACGGCATCTCAGCGGACTACCAGCCCTACGACCACGGCGTGCTCATCTATCCCTACTACGTCCTGCGCAACTACGACCCACCGCGACTGCTGCGACCGACCCAGATGCCGGGCGTGCTCAGCGAGGGCATGTTCCTCTCCAATGAGCGGGAGCTGCGCTACCTGAAGCGGCCGTCCGTGCGTGCCCGAATGGCCGTCGCCTACTACGACGCCGTCGCCACGTACCTCGCCCGCCGCTCGACCCACGTGGGCTACGAGCTGGTGGCGGGACCCGCGGGTCCGATCGCGGCGGGTGAGACCGTCACCTATCGCGTGGAGGTCCGCAACCACGGCAACGAGAGCCTGCGCGATTGGCGCCTTCACGTGGCGGCCTTTCCCGCACCCGAGCACTACATCGGGCGCATCCGCGCGGGTTCGCCGGTGGGGGAGGCGCCCGTTCCACGCCTGCAGCCGGGCGAGGCCGTCGCCCTCGACGTGGACGTGACAGCACCCGGGACAGGGGGCGACTGGGTGCTGGTCTTCGACGCCCGCTCGCGCGGCGGCGATCGCGCCGCCGAGATGGGCAGCCCCGTGCTGCAGGTGCCGTTGACCACCATCGGAGCGCCAGCGATCGCGCCGACGCCGGCGGCCGCAGCCGCCTCGCCGCAGCCGTGACGAGTCCGACCCGACGGCTCGGCCTTTAGGGCGGTCCCTCCCCAGTCTGCCTCGCGGCGCAAGATGAACGGTCGCGCCGGCTCCGACTACCGGGTCCTCCCGATGTGTCGTCTGACCCTTTAGGCCCATCGTCCCGTGCAGAGGCGGCACTCCCCAGCCGCCATGAGCAGAAGGGTCGGGACGATGAACGAGTACACGATGATCCACCTCGCGGCCGAGCGAGGCCGCCAGCTTCGCGCAGAGGCCGCCCGGCAGCGCCTGGCGCAGGACGCTCGCCAGCAGCGATCTGCCGGTTCTAGACGACCCCGGCAGGCGCGTCCGTTCAGCCTTGGCCGGCTGCTGCGTTGGGTCTCGGTCTAGCCGTGGCGCCGTGCGCCGGGCGGCGTCGCGCCGGAGCGCCATCGAGCCTGCGTTCGGGCGGGCCGGTGACCTGCCTCTTCCGGTGACCTGCCTCTTCCGGCGATCACCCCGGAGACACGTATGATCGTGGCCATGGCTCGCAGGATGACCAGCCCGGTGCTGGTCGGCCGCGCCGAAGTGGTGGGGCAGCTCCGGGCTGCGCTCGACGCGGCCCGGGCCGGTCAGCCGCGGCACGCGGTCATCGGCGGCGAGGCCGGGGTGGGCAAGACGCGACTGCTGCGGGCGCTGCGCGAGCTGGCCGAGGCGGACGGCAGCCGCGTGCTCACGGGAGCCTGCGTGTCCATGGGCGAGGCCGGCCTGCCGTTCGCGCCGTACACCGAGATCCTGCGAGCTCTCGTTGCGCAGGAGGGCGTGGCGAAGGTCATGGCGCTGGCCGGTCGGGCCGCGGCGGATCTGTCCCGACTGGTGCCGGCCCTTGGCCCGGACGCGGTGCCCCAGCCACAGGAGATCTGGGCGCAGACGCGGCTGCACGAGGGTCTGCTGGACCTGCTGCGTCGCCTCGCCCAGCAGGCGCCGCTCGTGGTGCAGATCGAGGACCTGCACTGGGCCGACTCGGGCACGCTGGCAGCCACCTCCTTCCTCATGCGCGCGACACAGTCCGACCCCCTGACCATCGTGGCCACGTTCCGAAGCGACGAGATCGTGCGCAAGCATCCATTGCGGCCGTGGCTGGCCGAGATCGCTCGAGATGCCGGCGTAGAGCGCATCGACCTCGAGCCCTTCAGCCTGGACGAGCTGGCTGCGCTGGTTCGCAACATCGTCGGTGAAGACCTTTCGGCGGCCGAGCTGGGCGACCTCCACCGACGTTCGGACGGCAACGCCTTCTTCGCCGAGGAACTGCTGTGCTGCCGTGCTGGTGCGACGGCCACGCTGCCGACCTCTCTCAAGGAGGTGCTGCTGACGCGTGTGGAGGCGCTACCCGAGGCAACCCAGCGCCTCCTCGCCGTGGCCGCGGTCGGGGGCCGCGAGGTGGAGCACGACGTCCTGCTCGTCGTGTCGGGCGTCGACGAGACCGCCGCCTCGCGCGACCTGCGTCTGCTCGTCGACCAGGGCCTGCTCCTGCCGGTCACGGCGCCCGATGCCGATGACGCCTACAGCTTTCGGCACGCGCTGTTGCAGGAAGCCGTCTACGAGGCCACGCTCCCGACCGAGCGACGTCGCCTGCACCGCCGCTGGGCCGAGTTCCTGACCGAGCACGGGTCGGCGGCCGACGCCGGTGCGGCCCACCTCGTGCTGCTGGCGCACCACTGGCGCGAGGCGCGTGACCGGCGTGCGCTGGCGGCGTCGATCGCGGCCGGAGATGCGGCCATCGACGCCTTCTCTTTCGACATCGCCGCCCGGGAGTACGAGGAGGCGCTGCTGCGATGGGAAGAGGGCAGCGCTGCTGACGTCGACATCGACCACGTGGAGTTGCTGGAGCGCTCTGCACGCGCGCAGGACCTCTCGTCGCGCCGCCGCCAGGCCGTGGCCTCCACCCGGGCCGCCATCGCCGAGCTTGGGGACGCCGACGCCGCCCGCCTGACCGGCCTGCTCATCCTCCTCGGGCGGACGCTCTGGGTCTCGGGCGACTGGGCTGCCAGCATCGCGGCCTACGAGGAGGCGTCACGTACGGCGCCCGCAGATCGGCCCGTGGTGCGGATCCGCGCCCTCAGCGGACTGGGCCAGGTCTACATGCTGCACGCGCGCCTGCGAGAGGCGCGACCATTGTGTGAAGCGGCCATCGAGGGTGCCATGGCCATCGGCGCTCGCGACCTCGAGGGGCACGGCCGCAACACGCTGGGCGTCGTGCTGGCCGGTCTCGGCGAGACCGAGGCGGCACGGGCTTCCATCGCGGCAGCGCTCGAGATCGCCCTGGAGCTGGGCATCCCCGACGACATCGGGCGCGCGTATGTGAACCGGGCGGAGATCGAGAGCTGGTTCGGCTACCCCGAGCAGGCGCTGGAGACCGTAGACGAAGGCCTGCGCGTGACTGCGGAGTGGGGCGTGGCCAACAGCTATGGCGTGTATCTCACCGACCAGGCCGTGAGCTACGCCTTCGAGGCTGGACGATGGGACGCGGCGATACGGCTCATGGAGAAGGCCGAACGAGACGCCGGCCCCGACCGCTCGCTTCCCTACGCCGCGTCCTACTGCCTCGAGCTGCTGGCGTGTCGCGGTGACGCGCGTTTCTCATCCCTGTGGGAACGGACGCGCCCGCTCATCGTGGTGAGCCCTCCCAGCGACAATCACGGCCTCATCTACCAGGGTGGCATCCAGCACGAGGCCTTTGCCGGTCGCTACGAGGAAGGCGTGGCGACCGCATGGGAAGGCATCGATGCCATCCGTGGCCTCGACTCGACCATCCGCCTGGCCGAGCTGGCCAGGCTCGCGGCCTGGCCGACGGCCGAGACCGGCCGGGCTGCCCGCCTCAGCGGTGACGCTGCCGCCCTGGCCAGGGCCTGCGAGGGCATGTCACAGCTGGTCGAGCTGAGCACGGCGTGGCGAGGCGCGATCGCCGAGCCGGGCGGTCGCCTGGGCGAGCTGCTGCGGCTCGACGGGCAGCAGGTGCTCGCCGAGCAGGCACGCATGCAGGGCGACGACAGCGCCGCACGATGGGCGACGCTGGCCGACGGCTGGGCGTCCCTGGGCCGACCCTTCCGTTCTGCCATGGCCCGATGGCGCGAGGCCGAGGCGGCCGAGGCCGCCGGTGACCGGGCGTCCGGGGTCGAAGCGCTGCGACTGAGCCATCACGTCGCCAGTGAGCTCGGCGCCGTACCACTGCTGGCTCACCTCGAGGTCATGGCTCGTCGCTTGCGGGTGCGGCTCACGTCGGCCGGCCGGCCGGTCGACCCCACGAGCGGCTCGTCCGACGCAGCCAGCCAGGCTGCCTATGGCCTCACCCCTCGCGAGCGCGAGGTGCTGGCGCTGGTGGCCGCCGGGCACACCAACCGCGAGATCGCGGCGGCGCTCTTCATCAGCGAGTCCACCGCCGGCGTCCACGTCTCCAACATCCTGGGCAAGCTGGGGGTCTCGACCCGCACCGAGGCTGCCAGGACGGCGCTGAACGAGCGCCTGCTCGAGGAACGAGCAGTCGGCGCACCGC
>DATHSE010000248.1:0-6340 GCA_035464455.1 Anaerolineae bacterium
GACGGAGGCCATCCTGGCGCTGCTCGGCAAGCCCTGGTCACTGGTGCGCACGGTGCCCGACAGGCCCGGCCACGATCGCCGCTACGCCCTCGACGGGGCGCGCCTGCGGGCGCTGGGCTGGGAGCCGCGGACCGCGTTCGAGGAGGGCATCGCCCGGACCGTCGACTGGTACGCCGGGCACCGCGGGTGGTGGGAACCCATCAAGAGCGGCGAGTGGCTCGACTACTACCGAGAGCAGTACGCCTGGCGCCTGGAGCGATCCAGCGACGCCTGAAGCCGCCTCCGCCCGCGTGGGTGGGTCCCGACGCGCTAGACTTCGGCGGCGCGCTGCAGCGACCGGATGCCTCCTCTGGCGCCGCTCTCGTCGTGCACCCTGCGATACCTGCACCAGCCGGAGAACCGTCCCCGCATGACCTCGCCGAAGCAACCTCCCAAGGAGTCACTCCGCGACCGCATCTCCGTCCGTCTCTCGACGGACCGGAGCGGGCGCTTCATCGATGACGAGGCGCGGCACACGCGAAATGTGACCTGGGCGTTCTACGGGCTCATCGTGATCGCCATCGTGGTGGTCCTCGGCGGGCTGGCCTATGGCTTCTGGGAGACGAACCTCAAGCCGCTCGCCAACGTCGACGGCACGCAGGTAGGACGCGCCGAGTGGCAGGATCGCACCAAGCTGGTGGACTTCCGTGCCACGCGTGCCCAGGCACAGGTCAGGGCAGGTCTGGCCGACGGCACCATCGCATCGGGCCTGGCCAACCGCCGCCTGGCCGCCATCGACAACGAGCGGCCCCAGACCGACGGTGAGGTCATGGCTGGTCTGGTCGACCTCATCTTCCAGCGACAGCTGGCCGAGGAACGAGGCATCGAGCTCGCTGCCGACGAGCTGGACGCGGCGGTGGCAGCCGACGGTGGCTTCGAGGAGGCACGACAGATCGAGGCCATCATCGTGCTCACCGAGGAGCAGGCGCTGGGCCAGGCCGCCACCGACGCCGGCATCGCCGATGCCCGCGAGCGCGCTGAGGCCGCCCTGGCCGAGTGGCGTGCGGGTGGCGACCCGGAGGTGCTGGCCGAGACGTACGCGCCGGCCAACTACGACAGCGGCTACGTCGTCGCCGGCGACATCGGCGATGCCGCCTGGTCGGCCGCCATCTTCGAGCTCGCAGAGGGCGAGGCAACCGATGTCTTCGAGTCCGCCAGCGGTGAGCAGCTCATCGGCAAGGTGACGCAGATCGTGCCGGCCGAGGTCGACGAGGGCTTCGTGGAGGCGGTGAACGAGCAGGTCGGCGAGACCATCCACCGCCGCAACGTGGAGCTGGAGGCCACCGCCGCCAAGCTGCGCGACGAGGTCACGCAGGAAGCGCTGTCCGCCGAGTACGAGCAGATGCGCCTGGCCGAGATCTTCATCGAGGGCAACCCCTTCGTCGACCCCGAGAACGACGAGGGCGACGTGCGCGCCAGCCACATCCTGTACCAGCCCGAGACCCCGCTCGACGAGGACGGCAACCCCACCGACCCTGCCGACCTGCCCGCCGACGACCCCGCCTGGGAGGCTGCCCGCGAGCAGGCCGAGGCGGTGGCGCTGCTGGCGCGTAGCGTCGACGACGTCGATGCCCGCGTGGAGGCCTTCGCCCAGCGCGCCCAGCGCGACAGCGATGACACCGCCAGCGGCGCTCGCGGTGGCGACCTGGGCTACTTCACGCGCGACACCATGGTGCCCGAGTTCTCGGCTGCCATCTTCGACGCCGAGGACCCACAGCGCGGGGACATCCTGGGGCCGGTGCGTACCGACTTCGGCTGGCACGTGATCATGTTCGAGGAGACCCGCGCCCCGCTCGCCGAGCGCGTCGCGGCCGTCGAGGCAGCGCTGGCGCAGGAGGGTGCCGACTTCGCCACGGTAGCGGCCGAGTACTCCGACGGTCCGGAGGCCGCCGATGGCGGCGAGATCGGCTGGCAGCGCACCGACCAGCTCGACGACATCGCGCTGCTGGCGCTGACGGCCATCGAGCCCGGCGAGATCAGCCCGCCCATCGACGGCGCTGACGGCTACCGCATCTACCAGCTGCTCGAGGAGGCAACCCGCCCGCTGGAGCCGGCGGCGGCAGCGGTCGTGGAGCGGACGGCCTTCGAAGAGTGGTTCGACGAGCGCCGCTCGGACGCCGAGGCGGAGGGCCGCATCAGCATCGACGACTCGGTGGATGAGTAACGGTCCGCTGCGCACGCCGCGCGGCGCCTGCATCTGGTTCACCGGCCTGTCCGGCTCGGGCAAGTCGACCACGGCAGAGGCGCTGGTGCCGTTGCTGGAGGCGCGTGGGCGGACCGTGACGCTGCTCGACGGCGACGTCGTGCGCACCCACCTGACCCAGGGCCTGGGCTACTCCAAGGAGGATCGCGATACCAACGTCCGGCGCGTGGGCTACGTCGCGGCCGAGATCGTGCGACACGGTGGCCTGGTGGTGGCGGCACTGGTGAGCCCCTACCGCGAGACGCGAGCCGAGGTCCGCGCGATGATCGGTGAGGGCTACATCGAGGTCTTCGTGGACACCCCGCTCGACGTCGTGGAGGAGCGTGACGTCAAGGGCTGGTATGCCAAGGCCCGCGCGGGCGAGGTCAGGGAGTTCACCGGTGTCTCCGACCCGTACGAGCCACCGCTCGAGCCGGAGCTGACGCTGCAGACGACCGACACCACGCCCCAGGCCAACGCCGGGCTGGTGCTGGCGTACCTCGAGACCCGCGGCATCCTGATGCCGGTCTAGGCGGCCCCAGGAGCGCCTCATGAGGTCCCTGCTGACCGATCCCGCGGTCGCCGCCCTGCTGGAGCGTGCTGCCATCGATCCGGCCGAAGGCCTGCAGGTCATCGCGCTGGACCG
This sequence comes from Anaerolineae bacterium, assembly GCA_035464455.1. Taxonomy (GTDB): domain Bacteria; phylum Chloroflexota; class Limnocylindria; order Limnocylindrales; family CSP1-4; genus JAFMJV01. The sequence continues at coordinate 2,868 of DATHSE010000248.1, forward strand.
CCTGGTGGCGCGGCCGTTCGACGCGGGCATGGCGCTGCTGTTGCTGCCCCCAGTGGGCGACCGGCTCGTCAACGGCGAGGAGTACACACTGCTGCCCGGGCGCCATGGCCACGGCGGCGATCCGGTCGCGCTCGTGCGCCGCCTCTACCCGGCCGCGCACCCGGTCATGGCCGAGGGCGGCGACACCACGGTCGGCGATGTGGACGCGGCAGCCCTGGCCGCGGCGCCGCACCTGCTGCCGGCCCTGGAGCCTGCGGCCAACCCAGCCGGCGCCTTCGGCCTGGCCTGGCTCGTGCATCGGCTGCGCCAGCCCGATGGCTGTCCGTGGGATCGCGAGCAGGACCATCGGACGCTGAAGCCGTTCCTGCTCGAGGAGACGTACGAGGTCTACGACGCGCTCGACGATGGCGCCACACCCGAGCTGGCCGAGGAGCTGGGCGACCTGCTGCTGCAGATCGTCCTGCACGCGCAGTACGCGGCTGAGGCGGGTGTCTTCGACCTCTCGGACGTGCAGCGCGGGATCACCGCCAAGATCATCAGCCGCCATCCTCACGTCTTCGGCGACGTCCAGGCCGAGACTGCCGCGGACGTCGTGCGCAACTGGGAGCAGCTCAAGGCCGACGAGCGTGCCGCCATCGGCGGTGCCAGGGTGCGCGACGCGGAGATGCCCGCGGCCTTCAAGGGACTGTCGAGGTCCCTTCCGGCGCTGGCCTACGCCGACGAGATGCAGGGACGTGCCGCCAGCCTCGGCTACGACTGGCCCGATCTCGAGGGGGTGATCGACAAGATCGCCGAAGAGGCATCGGAGCTGCTCGCGGCTACCAGTGACGAGGATCGTCGCGAGGAGTTCGGTGACCTCCTGTTCGTGATCGTCAACATGGGCCGCAAGCTGGGCATCGATGCCGAAGCCGCGCTACGGTCAGCCAGTGGCAAGTTCGCCTCCCGCTTCGCGCGCGTGGAACGGCTGGCGGAGGAACAGGGCATGCAGCTGAAGGCCCTCGGACTCGACGCGCTCGACGACCTGTGGCAGCTGGCCAAACGAGAAGAGACGATCGAGAAGGAGGAGCGATGAGCATCGGCGGAGGCAAGCGCTACCGCGTGGATGGGCGCACACCGGGCCAGATGCGTCCGGTGTCCATCGAGATGAACGTGCAGAAGTGGGCGGCCGCGTCGCTCATCTACCGACAGGGTGACACGCACGTGCTCTGCGCGGCCACCGTCGAGGATCGCGTGCCGCCGCACCTGCGCGGCAAGGGCAGCGGCTGGGTCACCGCCGAGTACGCCATGCTCCCCGCCGCCACGTCCGAGCGCATGCAGCGCGAATCGGTGCGCGGCAAGCTGGGAGGCCGCACGTACGAGATCCAGCGGCTGGTCGGCCGATCGCTGCGCGGCGTCGTGGACACCTCCGCCCTGGGCGAGAAGACCGTGATGATCGACTGCGATGTGCTGCAGGCCGATGGCGGCACCCGCTGCGCCTCGATCACCGGCGGCTACATCGCACTGGTGCTGGCGCTGCGCAAGGCCAATCTCGAGCGCGCCATCAGCGGCAAGATCGCGGCCATCAGCGTGGGCATCGTGGAGGGCTCGCCGCTGATGGACCTCGAGTACCGCGAAGACTCGGCCGCCGAGGTCGACTTCAACGTCATCGGCACGGACGCCGGCACCTACGTGGAGGTGCAGGGCACGGCCGAGGGCAAGGCCTTCGACCGCGCGCAGATGGAGGCGCTGCTGACCCTCGCTGACGGCGGGCTCAAGACGCTCTTCGGTATCCAGGAGGCCGTGCTCAAGGGCGAAGCAGCCAAGTCGGCCGGATGAGTCGGCGCCTGCTGCTAGCCACCCGCGCCCGCCACAAGGTGGCCGAGCTGCGAGAGCTGCTCGAGCTCGCGGATGTCGAGCTGGTGACGCCGGACGAGGTCGGCGTCGCGGGTGAGCCGGTCGAGGATGCCGAAACCTTCGAGGGCAATGCCGAGATCAAGGCGCGCTACTACGCGGAGCGCTCCGGCCTGCCCACGCTGGCCGACGATTCGGGTCTCGAGGTCGACGCGCTCGCCGGCCGGCCGGGTGTGATGACACGCCGCTACGCCGGCGACGACCCGACCGATGAGGAGAACAACGCCAAACTGCTGCGCGAGCTCGAGGGCTTGCCGCCCGAGCGACGCGGGGCGCGCTACCAGTGCGTGCTGGCCTTCGTCGATCCGGGTGCCGGCCCTGCGCCGGTGATCCGGGCGGGCGACTTCGAGGGCCGCATCGCGACCGGGCCGCGCGGGACGGGCGGCTTCGGCTACGACCCCATCTTCGAGCCCGAGTCGGAGCCACCAGGAGGGCGTACCGTGGGCCAGATGAGCGCCCAGGAGAAGCACGCGCTTTCGCATCGCGGCAAGGCCGCCCGAGCCATGGCCGCGTATCTCAGAGGGGAGGGCTGGTAGATGGACGGGGCTCGTCCACGGGTCGTCATCGCCGGGGAGGCGCTCATCGACCTCATCATCGGCCGGGACGGCAGCGTCACTCCGGCCGCCGGCGGGGGCCAGTACAACACGGCGCGCACGGTGGCGCGACTGGGCGGCAACGTGCAGTTCCTGGGCCGCATGAGCGACGACTGGTTCGGCCGGCTGCTGCGCGGCAAGCTGGAAGCCGATGGCGTCGGGCTCGACCTCATCGTCGACACCACCGACCCCACCACGCTGGTGCTGGCGGAGATCGACGCGGCCGGCGTGGCGCACTACCACTGGTACGTCGAGCAGACGACCGTGCCGGGCCTGCTGCTGGCCGATGCCCGCCGTAGCCTGGACCCGGCGCCCGATGCGCTTCACGTGGGCACGCTGGGGCTGGCGCTGGAGCCGATCGCCGATTCGCTGGCCGCCATCGTGGCCGAGGTACCTGCCCGGACATTCGTGATGATCGACCCCAATTGCCGGCCCACGGCCACGCCAGACTACGAGCGCTATCGCGCACGCATGCAGCGGATGCTGTCGCGGGCGGACGTGGTGAAGGGCAGCGACGAGGACTTCGCCTACCTCGCCCTGGCCGAGACACCCGCCGCCAGCGCCCGGCTGCTGCTGGACCAGGGTGTCGGCGCCGTGCTGGTGACGCACGGTGGCGAGCCGGCACGCGGCTTCTGCGCCGGTGGCGACTTCAGCGTACCGGTGCCCAAGGTGAAGGTGGTCGACACGGTGGGGGCCGGCGACACCTTCGGTGGCGCCTTCCTCGCCATGTGGCTGGAGCATGGCTTCGGCCGGCGGGAGTTGGACGATGCCGCACTGCTCGAAGACGCCGTGGCGTTCGCCGTCCGGGCCGCCGCCATCAACTGCACGCGTGCCGGCGCCGAACCACCGACCCGCGCCGAGATGGACGCGGAGTAGCAGCGCGCCGGCGCCCGGCCCCAGCGGCCACGCCGCATCCCCAGGCGCCGCCGGCCAGCGCCCGCGCCTCCCGCGCCGCCCCACGCCCCGTCCGCAGGCGCCTCCCGCGCCGCC
>DATHSE010000249.1:0-8494 GCA_035464455.1 Anaerolineae bacterium
CGCTCGAAGACCGGGACCAGCGGCGGCGGCAGGATGCCCCAGCCCAGGCGCCAGCCGGTCATGGCATACGTCTTGGAAAGGCCGTCGAGCACGATGGTGCGCTCAGCCATGCCCTCGATGGCCAGGATGGAGTGATGCTCGCCCTCGTCGACCTGCCGCCCATAGATCTCGTCGGCCAGCACCACCAGGTCATTGGCCATGGCGATGGCCGCGATGCCTTCGAGGTCGTGCCGCGTCAGCACGGCGCCGGTGGGGTTGTGCGGGCTATTGATGATGAGCATGCGCGTGCGAGGCGATACCAGGGCGCGTAGCTCATCGAGGTCGAGGCGGAACTCGTGGTCCATCCGCAGCGGGATCGGCACGGGCGTGGCGCCCATGAACCTGGTCATGGACTCGTAGATGGGAAAGCCCGGGTCGGGCAGGATGACCTCGTCCCCGGGCTCGACCAGCGCCATGAGGGCGAACGACATGACCGGCTTGGCCCCTGGCGTCACGACGACACGCTCAGGACTCACCTCAACGCCATGGCGACGGCCGAGATCGGCGGCGATGGCCTCGCGGAAGGCCGGCACGCCCAGCGGTGGGGCGTAGCGGGTCTGGCCGTCGACCAGAGCGCGGTGGGCCGCTTCGACGATGTTGGGCGGCGTGTCGAAGTCGGGCTCGCCGATGTGGAGGCTGATGATGTCGCGCCCGGCATCGCGCAGAGTCTGCGCTCGTGCGCCGGCCACGAAGGCCGACTCGGTACCGATGTGATCGATGCGCCCGGCCATCCTCATGTGGCCGACTGTAGCGCCCGGCGTCGGCCCCGTTGCACTCGTCTCACCCGACCGCGTCCCCACCCGGAACCCGCTTGCTGAAGCGAACGCGCTGCCCGTGCGAGAATCGCCGCCGTGACCAGGTACTACGACCTTGCCGCCGCCAACGATCGTGTGCGCGAGCTGCGCCCGCTGCTGTCCGCGCTGAGCGACGATCGCGATGCCGTCGCCACTGTCCAGCTGCGACTCAGGCGATCGGGAGCCGAGGACGGTGCCGATGAGCAGGAAGGCCAGGCTCGTCTCGAACGCGAGCGGGAGCTGCTGACCGCCATCGTGCGACGCATGGAGCGGACGGTCCGCCAGATCGACGCCTGGGGCATCACGCTGCGTGACATCGGCACCGGCCTGGTCGACTTCCCCGCCCTTGCCAACGGCCGGCCGATCTGGTTGTGCTGGAAGCTGGGCGAGGATGACATCGCGTACTGGCATGAGCTTGACGCCGGCATCGCCGGCCGTAAACCCCTGATCGAGTTGGAGTAGCAATGTCGTTCTTCCGCAGTCTGATGGGCGGCGGTGTCCCCGCCGTCACCGTGCAGCAAGCCTCCGAGATGCAGGGCCAGGATGGCGTCGGCGCCCTCATCGTCGACGTGCGCGAGCCCAATGAGTACACGCAGCTGCGCGCCAGGGGCGCGGTCCTGTTGCCGCTGGGACGGCTCAACGGGCGTGTCAAGGACCTGCCACGCGACCGCGAGCTGCTGCTGATGTGCCGCACCGGGGGCCGTAGCCAGAACGCCACCCAGTTCCTGCAGGCGCAGGGCTTCTCCAACGTCACCAACGTGAGCGGCGGCATCGTGGCCTGGCACGCGGCCGGGCTGCCCACCACCTCGGGCGAGCCGGAGCCCGGGGAGGGCGAGTTCTAGCCCCTGTGGCGACCGGCCCTCGCGGTGCTGTGCCCTACGCTCGCGGTGCTGCGCCCTGCCCCAGCGGTGCTGCGCCCTGCTCCAGCGGCGCCGTGCCCTTCCCCGGCGACGCTGCGCCCGTCCGGTGACCGCTCGCTGCCTGCTGCTGGCCGGCTCGTGGGGACCCGAGCGCCTGCCTGCCCGCCCCGCCCGGGACGATGCCGACTGGGTCCTGCCGCTCCATGTCCGCGATGAACCCGCCGCGCGGGAGCGCATCGCGGCGCAGGTCGCAGCAGGAGCCGACGTCGTCGTCGCACCCACCTGGCTGACCCACCGTCGAGCGCTGCTGCCCCTGGCCGAGACCCGGCGGGCGGCGGACTGGACCACGGCCGCCGTGCGTGTCGCCCGTGATGCGGTCGAGGTCGGCCTGGAGCGTCGGGAGGCACTGCTGGCCGACGCTCCGCCTGACGACGTGCGGCAGGGGCGACCCGAACCGCGCGTGGCGGCGGTGCTGCCAGCGCTGGATGACCAGCCCGACGCAGGGAGCGGTCGGCTCCCACCGCACGAGTCTGCCAGCCTGCGCGACTACCGCGACCAGGCCGGACTACTGGCCGATGCTGCGCCCGACCTGCTGCTGGTGGAGGCTGCGGCAGATGGTGCCGAGGCGCGCACGGCGGGCCAGGAAGCCTGCGCCACCGGCTTGCCCGTCTGGGCCGCGCTCGCTGCGCCCATGGGTGACGACGCGGCCATCGATGCTGCCCACGTGGAGACATGGCTCGAATGGGGACGCGACGTGGGGCTTGAGCGGCTGCTGCTCCCGACCCTGGGGGTGGCAGCCTATGCGCGTGGCGGCGGTCTGGCGTGGGGCGGACTGCTGGCCTGCGCCCCAGACGCCCTGGGCGTGAGCGGCGCGGCTGCCGCTGCCGGCTCCGGCGCGAACGGCCGCACGTCGGCCGCCGATTGGCTGGCAGCTGGCGCCTCGGCCCTGGCCTGCCTCGACGGTGCGTCGGCAATCGCGCTCGAGCCGCTCCGGGCGGCCATCGACGAGGTAGAACGTGCCGCCGTCGAGGCCAGCCGTGCCGTCGAACGCCGCTGGCACGCGCACGTCGCACGTGCTGCGCGCATGGCGTCGGGCGGCCCCGCCCTGTGGCTGGGTGAGCGTGCCGCTGCACCGCTTCCCGAAGGCTTCGCGTGGTTGCACGTCGACGCCACGGAGGCGCACCACCTGCCCACTGATCGCTTCCGCCTCATCGTCGCGCGTAGACCGTTCGAGGGCGCCGCGGTACTGCTCGAGCGCGGCGGTGTGCTGGCCTCGGGAGAGCCCCTCGCTGGAGGCCCCGACAGTGGCCTGCGCACGGTCCTCATCGATGACGCGTCGGCGCCGCCACTCGCCATCTACCGCCGCGAGCCCTGACGCCACGGCCCGACGCACGCTTGCCGTTCCGGGGCGCCCCGGCACGGTCTGTTGCTACGACAGTTGCCTGTTGCCCGTCGCGCCCGTTGCCCGCTGCCCGTCTAGCGTCGCCCGATGTGCCCGTTGCCCGTTGTGGACTACCGTCGCCCACGGCGACCGTAGGCCGCCTCGTAGTCACTCTCCCGAGCCGATCGAAAGGCCGTGCGACCTCAGCTGCCCCGCTACCACGCTCACGAAGGCCCCCAGGTGAGGAGCGAACCGCTCGGGAACCGCCAGACGAACGTCCGGTGCGTGCCTACCGTCGCCCACAGCGACGTGTGACCATCGGGATCGCTGTCAGGGGGCGATAGTGTCGCCCGGGGCGACGGCTGACTACGACAGCGCAGGGATCAGGAGCGGCCTGCAGAACGGCAGGAGCGGCCTGCAGAATGGGAGAGTCGCTCGGGGTCAGCCGTGGGCTGCCAGCCTCGGGACGTCGTTACGAGCGGTACTGCTCCTCGGGCGGCATCGGCAGCCGGCCACGCGAGAGCTTGGAGAGCACGCGCTTGCTCGCCTCGGGCCGCGAGAGGGCGACGCCAAGGATGATGAGGATGACGAAGTTGGTCATGCCCACGCCCATGGCGTTGAGATACCCGAGCTGCTGACCCACCTCGCCCTTGATCGAGAGCGCCGGGATGGTCGCGCCGGCGATGCCGAGCTGGAAGAACGGCGGTCGCGGCGAGATGGCCGCCCGCTGGGACGCATCGCTGGCGCCCTCGGGGGTCACGCCGCCGAACAGGAAGGCATGCGATCCCACGCCGGCGATGGGAGCCGCAGCGGTGGCGATGGGCAGGTCGGTCTGCTCGAGGCGCTGCCAGCCGTCGTAGCTGCCGGTACCGGTGTCCGGCACGGCCCACAGCACCGATTCCTGCGGCACACCGTCGGCATCGAGGCCACCGATGACGTAGACGGCGCCGCTGGCGTTGAAAGCGGCCGCCTTGGTGCGGGCCTCCGGCAGCGCCTGGTCCTCGGGCGCCACCGCCCAACCGCGCAGTGCCCCGGCTTCGTTGGTGGCGGGCACGCCGTCGACCAGCTCGAGCCGGAAGACGCTGGCGGTGGCCCCATCAGGTCCCTCGCCGCCGACGACGTAGATGAAGTCGGCGATGGACGATGCCACGACGTCGGCTCGCGGCTCGGGCAGCGCCAGGCCCTCGAGCGGCGCCCACGCCTGCATCGTCGCGCCCTCGGGTTCGACCCAGGCAAGGTAGGTGCCGTCGGTGGGCTCGCCGTTGACGTCACGGCCGCCCACCAGCAGGAAGCCGCCGGTGCCGACGACGACGCCCGCCCCGCTCAGCGGCTGCGGCAGCGTCAGCGCCTCCGTCCGGTTCTCGCCGTCGGCCAGCTCCCAGCCGCTGAGCACGCCCTGCTCCACGATGCCCTTGTAGACCGTGTCGGTCGCGGCACCGGATGCATCCAGGCCACCCATGAGGTAGGGGATGCCGGCGAACATGCCCAGCGCGGCATCGGCGCGCGGCTCGGGCAACGCCGGACCGCTGGTCCAGCCGCTTAGGTTGCCATCCTCGGTGACCTGGGTGACGAGGACCTCGTCGCTGACCTGGCCATCGACGGTCCCGCCGAGGAGGTAGAGCGTCGACCCGGACTGGTAGACCGACGACCCCGCTCGTGCCGCGGGCATGGCCAGCTCGGCCGGCGATGACTGCCACGGCAGCGTCGCGCCGCTCGGTGCCGGACAGGGCAGGTTCTCGTTGTCAGCCGGGCAGAGGTTGACGATGGAGGCGAAGTTGTACCCCACCGAGATGGTGTTGCTGGTGGTGAAGTAATAGGCCCAGTTGGGGACGACACCGAGCATGAAGATGATGAACAGGAACCAGAAGGTGGCCTTCAAGCCCGCCCACGTCCAGCCGTCGGCATCGAACAGGCCGAAGGCGGCGCGGCGGCGGGTAGCGCCCTGCGGGAGTGCTTGCTGTGCCACGTTCCTCTCCTGCCCCTAGCCCTGGATCACGATGTTGCCGCGCATGGTGGTGTAGTGGCCCGGCACCGTGCAGGCGAACTCCAGCGTCCCGGCCTCGTCCGGGACCGTCCACGTGAGGGTCTGCTCACCACTCTGCCAGGTGGGGATGCCGACCTCGGTCTCGGCGTTGGGCACACTCAGCACGTCGGGCGTGCCGATCCAGAGGTTGTGATCGAAGCCGGCGGTGTTGTCGACGACGAACTCGATGGTCTCGCCGGGCACGGCATCGATCTGCGACACGACGTTGCCCGACTCGTCGGTGAACTGCAGGGAGGCGTTGGCGTCGAGGCGGATCACCCTGGGCGCATCGGCCGAGCCGCCGGCGATCGGCGCGCTCGTCGCGTCCGGATCGGCCGGCGCCGGCGTGGTCGCCCCATCGGCCGGTGCCGGCGTGGTCGTGGTGGCAGCCGGGGCCAGGCCCGCCGGCGCCTTCCAGCAGGCCGGCGGTGGTGTGTCGTCCGGCCCGGGCTGCCAGTTCGGATCACGCCAGCCGGCGATGACCTCGGCCTCGTGCTCCTCACCCTCGCCGTGGGATTCGGGCTCGTGCTCGAAGATGATCTCGTTGCTCGCGGTCATCCAGACGATGAGCTCCTCGACCTGGCGGTAGTTGAGCGGGCCGCGGGGCTCCAGCCAGGGCGCCATCAGGCTGTTGGGGTCGCCGCAGATGTAGCGGCCACCTACGGTGAGGACGTTGTCCAGGTAGATGGGGTTGAGGTGCCCGCTGCCGGGGTCGCCCGCCGGTGTGAGCACGTTGTAGAGCTTGGCCTGGTCATTGAGAGGAGGGCCGATGCCGCCCTGGCCGTCCGCGCCATGGCACTCGGCGCAGTTGGCGATGTAGAGCTCGTAGCCGCGCGCCACGTCGGTCACGTACTGGGCGTCAGCCTCGGCCGCGAGGCGGCCCTCCGTGCCGAGCGCGGGCACGCCGCTCTCGTAGAACCAGTAGACCGGGATGAAGAGCGCGATCAGCAGGATGGCCAGGAAGACCACGTTGCGGGCGTTCGCGCTCTGACGCACGATCTGCGCCGACCGCTCTTCGGTGAGCTGGACGCTGTGCGCCTGCGGCCTGGCCGAGAAGCGCTCGACGTCGCGGCTGTCGCCCTCCACCGGGGTCAACGGCGACTGGCTGGGCCCCACCTCGCCGGGCTCGCGCGGTGTCAGCTGGCGGTCGCCGCCCTCCTGGCTCATATGCAGCCCGTGGGCGACTTGGCCGGGATGAGGCCCGGCTGGCCGAGCGCCACAGGCAGCGGCCCGAGCACGACCTTGCTGGTGTCGACGATGAGTTCGCCATCCTGCACCCGGTGGGGAAAGCGGTCCATGCCGCGCGGTGCCGGACCGAGCTCCTGCACCTTCACGCCGAGGCGATCGTAGCGCGAACCATGGCAGGGACACTCGAACCAGAAGTTGGACTCGCAGAAGTTGGGCTTGCAGCCAAGGTGCGGACACTTCTGGAACATGGTGGTCACGTTGGTGACGGTGCCCTGGCCGTCCGGAGATTCCCCGTTCTGGAAGCCGAGGTTGGAGTCGTTGAGGATGACGAACGTGCGCGCCGTGGGGAAGTAGGACGGCGCACCATCCTGCAGCGTCAGACCGGCCAGCTCCGGGCTGTTCGAGACGGTCCCAAAGTCGCCCAGGTTGATCTGGCCACCGAATCCCCGGGCGAGGTTCGGCCACAGGAAGCCGATGGTGCCGGCCCCCACCTCCAGCAGCCACAGCGCCACGGCCGCACCGATGGAGCGACGGATGAGCTGCCGGCGGGTGAGGCCACCGGTCGCGCCTGAGCGCATCTCGCGCAAGACGGGCTCGGTCAGGGCCTGGGGCTCTTGCGAACGTGTCAGCTTCCAGTTGCCCATCGTGTCCCTACAGTGCGAAGAAGAAGCCTTCCCACGGCATCGTCCAGGCATAGCCGGGGCCGCGGAAGAAGGCGCCGAGGAAGGTGATGGTCAGGCCAGCGCCCATGAACAGCGTGAACAGCATCACGCCGACCTTGCGGTCAGACGGGCGTGGCGAACCGCCATCGCCCTTGGGGCCGCGATCGATGAAGGGGATGAGGGCCGCACCCACGAGGATGACGGTCGGGGCGAGCACGCCGGCCACGGTAGGGTGGAAGTAGGCCAGCAGCTCTTGCAGGCCCACGAAGTACCAGGGCGCCTTGGCCACCGCGGGCGTGACGTTGCCGTTGGCCAGCTCCTCGAGCGGGGCGTTGATGAAGACGCCCATGAGGATGAGGAAGATGCTCATCATGGCGGCCGCGAAGAACTCGATCGAGAGCAGGTGCGGCCAGGTCATGACCGTGTCGTCGGGCTCCTTCTGCACGCGAACGACGGCATCCTGCTTGACCAGTGCCAGCAGCCGGTAGGGCTTGGCCGCCATGGGCACCCGCTGCTTGTCGATCTCGGTCGTGCGCCGTTCCGGCGGAGCCGCAGGCAGCGTGGACCGTCGCTCCGGCGGCGGGGCCGGGGTGGGGGCGGGGACCTGGGGGCGCTTGGTCTCGTCGCTCATGGGCACGTCGGTCTACAGGGGACCGCTGATACCTCCATCCTTGCGGATACGCCAGAAGTGCACGGCCAGGAACAGCGCCGCCACCAGCGGCATGAGGATCACGTGCAGGACGTAGAAGCGCAGCAGCGTGTTCTGGCCGACCTCGATACCACCCAGCAACAGCAGCTGGCTGGGCGTGTTGAAGAGCGGCGCGAAGGTGGCCATGTTCGCGCCGATGGTGATGGCCCAGAAGGCGATCTGGTCCCACGGCAACAGGTAACCGGTGAAGGACAGCATGACCGTCAGGAACAGCAGTACCACGCCCACCACCCAGTTGAACTCGCGGGGTGGCTTGTAGGCGCCGTGGTAGAAGACACGCATCATGTGCAGGAAGACGAAGAACACCATCAGGTGCGCCGCCCAGCGGTGGATGTTGCGTGCCAGCAGCCCGAAGGGCACCTCCGCCTGGATGCGCAGGATGTCCGAGTACGCCTGCGTGGCCGAGGGCACGTAGAAGAACATCAGGTACACGCCGGTCACGGTCAGCACCAGGAAGAAGAAGAACGAGAGCCCGCCAAGGCAGAAGGTGTAGGCGAACTTGACCGCGTGCTGGCGCACCCGCACCGGATGGAGGTGCAGGAACACGTTGTTCATCACCGCCATGGCGCGAGAGCGCTCGTCGTTGGGATAGGGCTGTCGGAAGATGGAGCGGAATGCCGCGCTGCGGCGGATGCCCTGGTCGATACGTTCGAGGAAGCTCAACGCCGTGCCACCGTCATCGAGGTTCGTCCCCCTGCCTCTGCCTGGTTGCCGACACCCGCCAGGCCCAGCTGGGTGTCCCGGTACGACTCCTTGTAGAGCCTACCGTCCTCACTGATCTCCTGCAGCTCGAAGCGCTCCATGGTGATGGCGTCATAGGGACAACGCTTCACGCACA
>DATHSE010000250.1:0-10232 GCA_035464455.1 Anaerolineae bacterium
TGGCGTCCGCCGCAACCTGGACCGGAAGATGGCGGCGTCCGACGGCCGCTGATCGTTGGCCATGCCCGCCGGCCGCGGCGTTCAGACCTTGCTGGGCACCTGGCGGAGCAGGCGGCAGGTGGCGCCGAAGAACTTGTGGAACCCGTCGGCGGTCTTGCCGTACCAGAGGGGGCAGCTCACGAGGGCGGTGATGCCGTTGTCGCGGCAGAACTGGTGCGCCTCCTCGGAGTAGCTGCCGGCACCGAAGTTCTTGTGGATCCAGACCTTGTCGATGCCCAGCTCCTTGCATTCCTGGGCCACCGACAGCGAAGCCTTGGGGTTGGTGGCGATGACGACGCCGTCCACGCCGCCGGGGATGTCCTTGAGGCTGTGGTAGCAGGTATCGCCCATGACCTTGTCGGCGTTGGGGTTGACGGGGAAGACCTCGTAGCCACGCTCCTTGAAGCGCGAGTAGATGCCGTTGCTGGCATGGGCGCCGCCGGCATCGCGCGAGACGCCGGCGACGGCGATGCGCTTCAGGGAAAGGAAATCGTCGACAGCCTGGTCGATCGTGGGCATGGTCACGCTCCTGTGGACTGCGTACGGGCGCCCGAGGCCAGCGTGCGGGCGCCGCCAGGAGCAGGTTGCCCCCGCGGCGTATCGGTCGACAGTGCCGTTGCGCCCCTGTCCAGCGGACGGTCGGCCGGGTGTCGCTAGCCGACCGGGCTGGAACCGGCATCGATGCCCACCGGTTCCAGTCCGAGCTCGCGGGCGAAGGCCTCGGCCATGACGCGGAAGCCGAGGACGTTGGGATGACGGTCGGGGCCGAGCGGTGGCGGGTGACACTGCCAGGTCCGCTCGCAGAGCAGGGCGAGGTTGCGTGGGACCTCGCCGAAGCCGGCCATGGGCACGAGGCTTCGCCAATCATCCATGGCGAAGGCCGTTTCGACATCCGCCACCGGGATGCCAGCGGCGGCGTAGACCTCGCCGAGGGCCTCGTTGACCATCTGCATCGCCACCACCGACTGCCCGGCCAGCACGCGGGTCTGCTCGTCGAGCCAGAAGGTGAGGAAGGGATCGTAGATGTTCATGCCCACGATGGGCGTGTCCGGAGCCGCGGCTCGCAGGTCCGCCAGGATGGCCGGCAGACGCTGCTCGATGTTGCGGATGCCGGTGAAGACGCACAGCAGGTCGTCGCTGCACTCGAAGTCGTTGAAGCCGATATCGATGGTGATGAACGCGAGCCGGTCGCGATGCTCGTCGATGAAGGCCAGCGCTTCATCCAGCTGGCTGCCGTGGCCATAGGCGCAGCGGCCGTTGTCGAGGCGGATGGTCGCGGTGTCCTCGCCCGGACAGGCGAGGTTCAGCAGCTGCAGGTCTGGGTACTGCCCGCGCGCCATGAGCCACAGCTGGTCCGGGTAGCCGGCACGGGTCATGTGGTCGTTGGCGGGGTCGCCGATGGGCTGGTAGCCGGCGGCGAGGGAATCACCGATCGCGAGGTACCAGCTGGTCTCCCCGACCGGCTCGATGACCGGGTCCGCCGCGGCTGCCGGTGTGACCGATGCCAGCAGCAGCAGCGCGGCGATGAGTACACGCATCACGCACCTCCGATCGAAGCCTCCGAGCGTCCGGGCCGAGCAGCAAGAGCCGAAAGACCCCCGACTCCAGACGGAACCCGCCGGCCCGACCGGACACACGTATCAGGTAGAGGCGCCAGGAACCACATGGCGCCATGGCGCTGAAAGATCATCGGAGAGCCGCGTGGTGCATCGCGCGGAGCTCCGCACCCGCGTCATCGCCGGGGCGACGTCACCGGCGCGAACGCGGACCACGACACGAAGGAGGTACCTCCATGTTGTCATCCATCCGTGCGATGGCTGGTCACGCGCTCGTCGTCGCGATCTCGGCCGCACTCGGCCTGAGCACTGTCGCGGCCGGGGCAGCGTCCACACTCGATGAGCTGATCGAGCTGGACCTGCGTGCCTGGTCAGGCGAACCCGAGCTGCTCAGCGAGACGTATGCGCCCGACGGGGTGCACACCGCCACGTTCTACGACCGCACCAAGGAGTATGTCGGGCCGGAGGCGATCGAGGCGGTCGCGAGGTATGGCGGAGGCCCCGAGACGATCGGCCCACGCATCGACATCCGGCTGGCCGAGGGTGACTGGCGATGGGTCAGCTTCGTCTCGCTTGCCGGCGGCTCGGCCTGTCTGTGGCACGCGGTCGACGGACAGATCGTCCACCACGACTGCCTGGTTCCGGAGAATAGCTACGACAGTCAGTCACCAGCCGGCCTCGACGATGGCAGCAAAGCGGCCGCCATCGACGAGATCAGTGAACGGCTCGACCGCGCCTGGGGTGCCGACAGCGACCCTGAGACCTTGGCGGCCGTCTATGCGGCGGATGCGGTGCACTCGGCACGCTTCAGCGACACCACCCGGCGCTACGAGGGCCCGGAGGAGATCGCCGCGGTCGCGGGCATGAGCATCGCCATGGAAACCATCGGGCCCCGCGTGGACTTCGATGTACCCGGCGGCGAGCTCGCCTGGGCGCAGGTTGTCGACCTTGGCGGCGGGAGCGTCTGTCTGTTCCGCGCGCGAGACGGCATGGTCATCCGCCACGACTGCGTCTTGCAGATCAGGGGCTGAGGCCACGACGCCGGCAGAGCGGGGTCCACTTCATGCGGGGGTGGTCCCCTGCCGGCTTCTCGACCGGATTCGGAACCTTTCGATGGTGGACAGCGCACGTACGATTGAGGGGCAGCGCATCTGGCGGTGCCCGACGCGTAGGGGAGCGTGTGGACGACCGACTGGTGGTCCGGGCTCAAGGGGGCGATCGAAACGCCTTCGAGCGCATCGTGAACGTCTCGTTCGACCGGTGCCACGGTGTCGCCATGCGCCTCCTGCGTGACTCGCAGGCCGCGGAGGATGCGGTGCAACAGGCGATGGTGAACATCTGGCGCGATCTGCCCCGCCTGCGTGATCCATCGCGGTACGACGCCTGGTCGTACAAGCTGCTCCTCCGCGCCTGCTATGCCGAGTACCACCGCATGCCGCACTGGATGCCGGGGATCGACGACGGGGTCGTCGCGCAGCCGTGTGCCGGCGACGATTACGGCGCCGTTGTCGACCGCGACCAGCTGGAGCGAGGCTTCCGGCACCTCTCGCTGGAACACCGCGCCGTGATCGTGCTGCACCACTACCTCGATCTGCCTCTCGATCAGGTCGGAGACGTGCTGGGTGTCCCCGTCGGCACCGTCAAGTCCAGGCTGCATCGGGCCCTCGCGGAGATGCGAGCCGTGCTGGAGGCCGACGCGCGCCCGGCCGCGGCGGGCTCGACCAGGCGCCCGGCCTTCACCGGTGCCGCCGTCGTCGAGAAGCCAAGAGTGATCCGATGACCACGCCGATCCCGGACGACCGCAGCCTGGACCAGGCGCTGCACCGCTGGCTGAATGACGGCGACGAACCGCCGGTCGACCGCCCGCGCCAGATCGACCGCATCATGGATCACGTCGACGAGACCAGGCAGCGGCACCGACTGTGGCCACGGAACCCTTTCGGGCGTCGCGCGATGCACCGCGCCGGCGGCGCTGAGGCCAGCTTCGGCAGCGCTCGCGCGGGCGTGGTGGTGGCGCTCACGCCGATCAAGAGCATGGGAGCCGTCGTTGCGCTCGTGGCGGCTGCGGCGTTGCTCGTCGCTATCGCACAGGGGCCGGCCACGGTGCGACTCGCGGGCGCCGTCGCGCCATCTCCCACCGATGAGGCCCTGTTCGAGCGAGCTAACGCTTTGTGGTCCGGGGACGTCACGGCGGTCACCGACGTGTACGCCGCGGATGCCGTGCGGACCCTGCTCTGGCAAGACAAGGTCGAGCGGATCAGCGGCAGTGATGATATCGCCGGGCAGGCGCAGCTCTGGTCGGCCATCGACAGGCCGGTACCCTTGCGCACGCGACTACCGAGCGGAGCGGCCGGCGAGCACCGCTACGTGACCGTCAGCCCCGCCTTCGGCGGCGTGCCCTGCGTCATCTGGATCGAAGACGAGCGGATCACGCGCCACGATTGCATCCTGCCCATGGGCAGGATGGACACCCCGCCGAGCTTCGCACCGGTGGCGCCGGATGCCGAGGTGCGACGCGAAGCCATCTCGACGCTCAACAACCAGGGCTGGCGCGGCGATCTGGAGGCGCTCGAGCAAGCCGCCTCAGCGGACATCATCCACAAGGTCGCCTACGACAACACCGACGTGACGCATGTCGGCATCGGCAAGTACCGGTCGATCGCCAGCCTGGACTTGCCTCCGGTCGAAAAGCAGATGCCCGACATCGACCTGCCCGCGCCCCAGGGTGAGCTGCGCTGGGCCAACTTCGGCAGCGTCGGCGGCGGCACCCTGTGCGTGTTCTGGGCAGCAGGCGAGCAGATCGTCCGCCACGACTGCATCGTGCCGACGCGTAGCTACTGACGCGCAGCCACCACACCCTGCCGATGTACGGCGCGGCCGCATCGCAGGTGCCCGTCATCCCGTCGTGACACACGTTGTACAAACTCTCTACATCCAAGGCAACACAGCACCACATCGAAAGGACCCGACTCATGCGCCACACCAAGCGGATGGTCGCGGTGGCGCCCGTCGCCATCGTCATGGCCGCACTCATCGCGGTCAGCATCGGCCCCAACGCCACGGCCGGAGGCATCAGCCCCATCGACGAGGCCAGCGCCCTGCTGGCCGATGAGCTCAACACCGTCGAGGTCATCGACCGCTTCGGCGACAGCGTGGTCGCGGTCAGCGTGTCGGTGCAAGGGGAGATCATGCGCCCCTTCGCGAACGTCCCCGAGGACGAGATGCCCGAGGAGTACCGCCGCTTCCGCGAGTTCTACGGCGACGAGCCGCCGACCCAGGAGTCGAGCGGCAGCGGCTTCCTCATCGAGTCCGACGACGACCCCTTCCTGGTCACCAACTTCCATGTCGTCGAGAACGCGCTGCGACCGGGTTCGACCGACCTCCTTGCCGGTGCCGAGATCAACGTGACCTTCCCGGCTGACGCCGACGCGCAGGTCGCTGTCGAGGTGGTCGGTGTCAACCCTTCCTTCGACCTGGCGCTGCTGCAGTTGCAGGACGAGTCGCAGCTGCCGGATGCACCCGCGCTGAGCATCGCCGATTCCGACGGCCTGGCGGTAGGCCAGAAGACCATCGCAATCGGCAACCCGTTCGGGCTCGAATCGACCGTCACCAGCGGCATCGTCTCGGCGCTCGAGCGCTTCGTGCCCACCAGCGGCCAGGTGCCGGTGCCCATGATCCAGACCGACGCCGCCATCAATCCGGGCAACTCGGGTGGGCCGCTGCTTGACTCGCGCGGGCAGCTGATCGGCATAAACACCGCGCTCATCAACCCGCAGGGACGCTCATTCGCCGGCCTGGGCTTCGCCGTTCCCAGCAACCTGCTGACCGAGTCGCTGACCAACCTCGAGTCCGGCGGTGTGACCGACGTGAGCAGCACGCGACCCCGGCTGGGCGTCGCCGCGCAGGCTCTGGCCGCCTATCCTCGCGGCGTTCGCGCCGAGCTGGGGCTGCCCGACCAGGGGGTGGCCGTCATCGACGTCCAGCCGGGCAGCGTGGCCGCCAAGGCCGGGCTCCGTGGGAGCTCCGGCACGCTCGAGCTCGATGGCTTCGAGCTGCCGGCGCCTGGCGACGCCATCGTGGCCATCGACGGCGATGCGGTCGAATCGGTCGAAGACGTCACCCGCAAGGTCACGTACGAGTCGGACGCCGGCGATGAGCTCGACTTCTCGATCGTCCGCGACGGCGAGGCGATGAACCTGACGGTCCGACTGGAGGTGTCGGCCACGAACGCCTTCGATGCGGCCGGCTGAAGGCGCTGGCGCTGCTAGCCCTCGCTGGCAGCGTCCTCGCCCGAGGGCTCGACGGTCGCGTCGTCGACCTCTCCGTCTTCGGCCGTCTCGGCTGCATCGAGCGTGTCGCCTTCGACGTCTGCGCTGCGCCTGAGGAACAGCTGCCACTCGAGGTCCCCGGCGTCCTCGACCGAAACGACGATGGGTGCGGTGGGCATCGTCACGCCGAAGGAGACGAAGTCCACCGGCAGCGCGCCTACTACCACGACCACGTCACCCACGCGCTGGCCGGTCAGCTCCAGGGTCACCTCCTGGCTCACGTCGCGGATGGTGACGCTGCCGGGCAGGCTGGCGGTGAACGGCTCACCTTCGACGGGCACCTCTCCCAGGTCGATGGGTGCGCTCGAGGTGAAGGTGGCCGTGGGGTACTCGCCGGTGCCCAGCGCGCGCTGGATGGCACCGTCTCGGCGCGGTCGGTCGCTGATGATGGCGGTGAGGTCGGCCTCGATGAGGGCCTGCTCGATGACGCTGCCGGAGGCCGTGAGCTGGCCGCTCACGGCAGGCGTGCGACCGACCGCCTCGACCTCGCCGCCCGGGTTGAGGACCTCGGCGACCCGGAACCCGACCCACGAGCTGCTGAAGTCCGTGAAGTCGCCGATGTCGGTGTCGACGACCCAGGTGCCGTCGATGCCGTCGGCTGCCTCGGCGGGTGGCTCCGCCTCCTGGGCATAGGCGCCGGCGGTGCCGAGCACGAGGGCCGCCCCGAGGGCGAAGGCAGTGATGGGCAGCAGCCGAAGACTGCGGGGCTGATCGAGGGCGACGACTCGGACCTTGCTCACGATGGTCTCTCCTTGGGGGCGGTGGAGACGCGCAGCATATCCGCCATCGACGACGATGGTGGTAAACCGCCCTCGCTGGTCGGACTGCGCCTGGGCGTGCGCATGCCGGCGGCACACCGGATGTGACGCCGGATGTGACGCCGGTCGTGAGCACCCGCGATACCGTTTCCGAGACACACGCCAGCAGGAGAACACCCATGACCCGACTCGAACCGCTCTCGCTCGACCAGGTGGAGGGGCTCGAGGAGGTCGAGCGCACCTACCAGCGCACCCTCGGCTTCGTCCCCAACGGCTTGCGCATCATGGCGCGCCGCCCGGAGATCGCGCAGGCGTTCATCGCACTGCGACGGGCTGTGCTCGATCCAGCGTCGGGCACCGTGCCGGCGGAGCTGAAGAACCTCGTGGCCCACATCGCCAGCCGCACACACGGCTGCACGTATTGCCAGGCGCACGCGTTGCAGGGTGCCGCACGCGCCGGCGCCACAAGAGCTCGGCTGGAGGCGGTCTGGGAGTACTCGACGAGCGAGCTCTTCAGCGAGGCGGAGCGCGCCGCGCTCGACTTCGCCGTGCATGCCGCTTCGGTGCCCAACCTGGTCACGGATGCCGACTTCGACCGGCTTCGACAGCACTGGGACGAGGGACAGATCGTCGAGATCCTCGCGGCCGTCTCGCTCTACGGCTTCCTCAACCGCTGGAACGACTCCCTGGCCACGCCGCTGGAGGACGCGTCCGCCGCGTTCGCCGAGGCCGCCCTTGGCGACAGGGGCTGGTCCCGCGGCAAGCACCGGTAGCCGTCACGACCGACAGCTCTGCGTGGCTCGCCCGCTACTCCGAGACGAGGACCGGATCGGTGATCGCCAGATCGGCCGCGAGTGCCCGCATGGGGGTGACACCGGCTTCGGTGAGGGTCTCGTGATAGGCGCGGACGGCACCCTCGGGGCTGAGCTCGCCACGAAGCACGCGAGGCATGAGCCTCACCAGCTCGAGCTGTGACTCGGCCTGCTTGATCTTGCGCCCGAAGAGGGCGACGCGCGCGCCCAGGGAATGGACCCGCTGCAGCAGCTCGAAGGTATCCCGAGTGGTCCCGGCCGCTCCCCCCAGGATGCCGACCACGAGCGAGCGATCGTGCTCGACCAGCTCGGCCAGGGCGTCGGCACCGTTGTACGCCACCTTCAGGAAGAGCGGCCGCTGGGAGTCGGTGACCCCGGCCAGGGTGCGCACGATGG
Source organism: Anaerolineae bacterium (assembly GCA_035464455.1). GTDB lineage: Bacteria > Chloroflexota > Limnocylindria > Limnocylindrales > CSP1-4 > JAFMJV01. The sequence continues at coordinate 7,890 of DATHSE010000250.1, forward strand.
AATCGTTGACGAACGGCGCGATCTGCGCCGGCTCGAGGCCGACAGGAGCATTGGGGTTGAACACCTCGAGGAAGTGCCGGATGCCGACCTCGGCCGCCTCCAGGCGGAAGGCCCGGTAGGCCTCCAGCGTCGCCAGGTCGTGCTCGAGGTCGTTGTTGAAGGTCACCGAGTAGAGGACGAGGTCGCAGAACGGCGCGATGGCCGCGAGATCGACCGTGCGGAACGGTCGCGAAGGTAATCCGCCGTAGCTGCTGCCGCGGGCAAGCCAGATGTCGCTGCTGTCGTTGGCCCGGACGGCGAGGGTCACGTCGTCCTCGTCCAGGGCGCCGCCAGCGGCCAGGCGCTCCCCGTTCGAGGCCGACGTGAGCAGGACATCGAGGACCCCGTGACCGACGAGCGACCGCATCGACGCAAGGTAGGCCTCACGCGTGCGGTAGATGCCGGCTCCCACGGTGGCGTCCGGCACATCCGGGAGGACCGACACCGGCCCTGCCGAGGTGACGCCGAAGGCCATGTCGGCATCCTTGGCGTCTGCCAGCACGAAGTCATCAGGTTCGTACCGGCCGCCGGCGATGTGGCCCAGCTTGCGGTCGAGTCGACGAGCTCTCGTGTTCACGGGGGCGACCAGCGGATGCTACGCGGCCACCAGCGCGGAGGCCGGCCGGGCCATCTCCTCGTCGGTCATGCCCGTCTCGGTGGCGCCGGTCATGATGGCGACCGCCTCCGACATGCTGTGCGACTTGGGCGTGACCACCGCCACGCGCCGACCCAGTCGGTGGATGTGGATACGGTCGGAGACCTCGAAGACGTGGGGCATGTTGTGGCTGATGAGGATGACCGGGATGCCTCGATCGCGGATGTCGCGAATGAGCTGCAGCACCTTCCCCGATTCCTTCACCCCGAGCGCGGCCGTGGGCTCGTCCATGATGATCACGCGCTGACCGAAGGCTGCCGCCCGGGCCACCGCCACGCCCTGGCGTTGACCACCGGACAGCGTCTCCACCGCCTGGCTCATGTCCTGGATCGTGAGCAGGCCCAGGTCGGACATCTCCTTGCGCGCAGCCTCCCGCATGCCACCCAGGTCGAGCATGCGGAACACCGAGCCGAGGATGCCCGGCTTTCGGCGTTCCCGACCCAGGAAGAGGTTCGTGCCGATGTCCAGCGCCGGACAGACGGCCAGCGTCTGGTACACCGTTTCGATGCCGGCGGCCTGCGAGTCGCTGGGTGAATGCAGGCGGACCTGCCGGCCATCGATGAAGATCGCTCCCTCGTCGGGGATGACGGCTCCGCTGAAGCACTTGATGAGCGTCGATTTGCCGGCACCGTTGTCGCCGATGACGCCGAGGACCTCGCCCGGATAGAGCTCGAGGTTGGCGCGGTCGAGGGCCACGACCCGGCCGTAGTTCTTGACCAGGCTCTTCGCCTGGAGGACGGGCTGCGGGTGATCCGCGGTCGCGCTGGCGGCGGTCATACGCTCACCCTCCGGATCCACTGGTCGAGTGTGACAGCCAGGATGACGAGGAGGCCGATGGTGAAGTCCTGCCACAGCGGGTCGAACTTGATCACGAGGTCCCCGATGTTGTACTGCGAGATGGCCAATCCGTTGCGAGCCACACCCACGATGATGGCCCCGATCAGGGTGCCGACGATGGTGCCACGACCGCCGAACAGGCTGGTGCCGCCGATGACGACGGCGGTGATGGAGTCGAGGTTGGCCGCCGTCCCTGCCTGCGGACTGGCGCCGCCGAGACGGCCGATGAGGAACCAGCCGCCGATGGCGTAGATGAAACCTGCCACGCCGTAGACCGTCAGCAACACGCGGTCCACCCTGATGCCGGTCAGGCGCGATGCTTCCGGATCGTCACCGGTGGCGTAGACATGGCGACCCCAGGCCGTGAAGCGCAGGACGTACCACATGACCGCGAACATGCCCAGCATCAGGAACGACGAGAGCGGGACGGCCGTTTCGATGAAGGGCACATCGATACGGGTGCCGGTCCAGGTCATGATCGGGTCCATGTCCCGGCCGTCGATCGTCGTCGACGCGGATACGAACAGGTTCAACGAGAAGAAGATGCTCAGCGTGCCCAGCGTGACGATGAAGGGCGGCAGTCGCAGGCGCGTGATGAGCAGGCCGTTGAACAGGCCGGCTCCGGTGCCGAAGGCGAAGCCGATGAGCAGGGCCCCGACGCCCGGCACACCGAAGTCGGCCGAGAGCTTGCCCATGATGACCGAGGAGAACACGGCCACGGCGCCGACCGAGAGGTCGATGCCGGCGGTCAGGATGATGATGGTATGGCCGATGGCCAGCGTGCCCACGAACATGACCTGCTGGACGACCAG
>DATHSE010000251.1:0-8455 GCA_035464455.1 Anaerolineae bacterium
GGGTCCGGCCCGGTTCGCGGCGCCGCCCTTGCGCCCGGCTCGCTTCCGGGGCCGGGTTTCGGCAGCCATCAGGCGTCCGGGGCGGCGCCCACGGGATCGCGCCTGCCGCTGCTCCTGGTCGTGCCACTCCTGACCGGGCTGGGTGGCGCCGCCGCAGCGGCCGCGCTGGTGATCCTGGCCATCATCCTGCTGGGAGCACCTGGGGCGGCGGAAGACGAGCTGCCGCTCGGGGTGGGTGAGCCGCTGGGCGCGGCCTTCCTGGTGGATGCCGACACCGACCCGCTTCGACCCACGAGCCAGGAGATCATGGTCGACGTGGCGGGCGCGGTGGCTCGGCCCGGACTGCACCGGCTGCGCGTGGGCGACCGGGTCGGGGATGCCATCGAGGCAGCCGGTGGCTACGCCCCGCGCGTCGACGTCGCCGCGGCCAGTCAGGAACTCAACCTTGCACAGCCGCTCGATGATGGCGCCAAGGTGCTGGTGCCGGAGCTCGGCATCGATCGGCTCGACACGCCGAGCGATGGTGATGGGCGCATCGACATCAACCATGCCGACCAGGCCGAGCTCGAGACGCTGCCGGGCGTGGGGCCGGTGACGGCGCGCAAGATCATCGAGGCACGCGCTGAGCAGCGTTTCGCGAGCGTGCGCGACCTGCGCTCCCGCGGCCTCGTCGGCGAATCGGTCTTCGAGGACATCGAGAGCCTGGTGCACGCGAGCTAGGGCCTCAGGCGACCGGCCAGTCATCAGGCACGATCGATGAGACGGATCCCCCGCGCCGGCTGGCTGTCCCTGGGCGCCATCGCGGCGGCCCTGCTAGCCGAGGGCGGACGGTTCGCGCTCCCGTTGCCGGCCTGGTTGGGCCTCGCTCTCTATGCGCTCGTGGTCCTCGCCGGCCTGGCGGCAGCGGTAACGAGGCGAGCCCCCGCGGCGGCGTTCCTGGTGGCCTTCGGCAGCGTTGGGCTGCGTGCCGCAGCGGCCGGCGTCCTGGCCGGGTCCGTGCTGTCCGCACCGTCGCTGCCGGTCGGCAGTGGCGAGTGGGGGGCCCAGGTAGTGGACGTCTCGACGCCAGCGGGCGTCGAGCAGCGTGCCTTCGTCCGTCTGACATCCCACGCAGGTAGCGCGGGTGAGGGTGACTGGCTGGTCTACGCCTGGCTGCCCCGCTATCCGCCGCTGGTGCCGGGTGACGGGATCCTGCTCAGCGGGACCGTCCAGCCCCCGCCCGTGGACGCACCCGGCTTTGCCGGCTTCCTCGAAGGACGCGGCGCGGTCGGCACCCTCAAGGCCCACACCCTCGAGCTGACCGCCAGCGGCGACGGCTTCGTTGCCGGCATCGAGCGGGTGCGCTGGGGCATCGACTCGGCCCTCTCCCGTGCCGTGCCCGAGCCGGAGGCCGGGCTCGCCTCAGGCATCCTCATCGGCTTGCGCGAGCGCGTCAGCCGTGCCGTGGCCGATGACTTCACGACCACCGGCCTCACCCACGTGGTGGCCATCAGCGGCTGGAACATCGCGCTGGTGGCCGGCATCGCCACCGCCCTGCTGCGGGCCCTCGGCCTCAGCCGGCGGGTTCGGAGTGCCATCGTCATCGTGGCCATCGTGGCCTACACGGTCCTCGCGGGCGCCGAGGCCAGTGTCATCCGTGCCGCGGTGATGGGCGGCGTGGTCATCGTCGCGCGTGAGAGCGGACGCCCCTCGGGCGCCGTCGCAGCACTGGGCCTCGCCTGCTGGGGGCTGCTGCTGGTGGAGCCGCGCATGATCGACGACATCGGGCTGCAGCTCTCGCTGGCCGCGACGGCCGGCCTGCTGGCGCTCGGCGGCCAGGCGGAGGCAGCCGTGGGACGGCTGTTCCGCGGTCGCGCGCCGCGCTGGCTGCAGGAGACGCTGGGCGTGTCGCTGGCGGCGCAGCTCGCGACGCTGCCCCTGATCCTGCTGCATTTCGGCCGGCTCTCGCTGATCTCGCCGCTGGCCAACCTGGCCGTGGCGCCCATCGTGCCGCTGGCGATGCTGGGGGCCGCCGTGGGCGTCCTGCTAGGCCCGCTGCTGGTCGTGCCATCAGCGGGCTTGCTGCTGGCGCCGCTCCTGCTTGGTGCGTGGCTGCCGCTCAGCTTGATGACCCGCGGCGCCAGCCTGCTCGCCGACGTTCCGGGAGCCAACGTCGAGCTTGGCGCACCCTTCGACCTGCTGGGGGCGGGCCTCGCGACCGTGGCGCTGGCGGCGGCGCTGCGCGTCGCCCAGCGTGCCAGGGAAGGCCGCCTGGTGGCAGCACCCGAGCGACCGCCGGCGGCCGGGTCGTCGGCCGGTTCCGGGCAGCCGGCAGCGGGCCGCCGCCGCCGTCTGGCGGGGGCCGCATGCGCGCTGCTGCTGGCAGCCGCCGTCTCGGTCGTGCTCATCGCACGTCCGCTCCCCGGGCTGCAGGTCAGCGTGCTCGACGTCGGGCAGGGCGATGCCATCCTGCTGCAGGCATCCGATGGCAGCCGCATGCTGGTGGATGGTGGGTCGGATCCCGACCTGCTCGTGCGGCGCCTCGATGAGCGCATCCCGGTGTGGGACCGGGCCATCGACATGGTGGTCCTGACGCATCCTCACGATGACCATGCCGGCGGGCTGGCAGGGCTGGCGCCGCGGTACCACGTCGACCGCATCATCGAGACGGGCATGCCCAGTGCGGGTTCCGGCGTCAGGGGAATGCGTGCCAGCGCCATCCGTCATGGCATCCGCCGTGTCCGGCTCGTGCAGGGCGACGCGGTCCCGCTGGGCGCCGCCCGGATCGACGTCCTGTGGCCGCCGCGGACAGCCATCCCCGAGCGGGAGCTCACAGACGGACGGGCCATCAACGACACGTCAATCGTGCTCTCGGTGGCCCTCGGTCAGCAGCGTGTCCTGCTCACAGGCGACCTGGAGGACGACCGTGATGCCGACATCCTCGAGGTCATCCCACGGGAAGGCCGGCGCTGGGACCTGCTGAAGGTGGCGCACCACGGCAGCGCCACGGCCTCGAGCCGCGAGCTGCTGGAGGTGCTGCGTCCCCGCCTCGCGGCCATCAGCGTGGGCAGCGACAACCGCCACGGACACCCCGCCGCGGCCACGCTGCAGCGTCTCCAGGACGTGGGCGCGCGCGTCTGGCGCACGGACCTGCAGGGGACGCTCACCATCGACCTCGACGGCCGGCCGCGATCGGCGACGGCGCTGCTGGCAGGGCCGGCCAAGCCGCTGCCGTGTGCGCCGAGCCCCGCTCGGGCACCGACGCTGGCGACCGCTCCCCACGACGCCTGCTACGCTCGGCCCGATGGCAGTACCCACTCGCACCGAAGCCCTATCTCTGCTCCTGTCTACCTCGCCCTCGCCACGCCTGCTGCAGCACGTGACCGTCGTGGCCGAGGTGGCTTCGTTCCTCGCCTGCCGCGCTGCCGGCGCCGGCATCACCGTCGATCGACGCCTGGCCGAGACAGCCGCGCTCCTCCATGACATCGACAAGGCGCTGCCGCGTGAGCATCCACTTCGCGATCTCGGCCACGGCGCGGCCGGTGCTGCCTGGATCAGCCAGGCCGGCCACCCGGAGCTGGCACGGGCGATCCGGGCGCACCCGGTATCCCGGCTGGCCGATAGCGATGCCGGCAGCTGGGTCGTCGATGGACCCATCGAGGAACGCATCGTCACCTATGCCGACAAGCGCGCCGAGCAGCGAGTCGTATCCCTGGACCAACGCTTCGAGCGGTGGCGCCGTCGGCATCCCGAGTACGCCGACGGACTCGATCGTGCCTTTGCCATGGCACGGCGGCTGGAGTCCGAGCTGTGCGACGCTATCGGCATCGCGCCCACGGCGGTGGAGCGCCTGCGCTGGGTGGATGCGGCCATCGCTCGTGCCGAGGCCAACGGCAGCCTGGTGCACCCCGCGGTCGACCACTCTGCGGCATGAACGACACGCCGCCGCTCGCCTACTTCTGGGGCGAGGACGCCTTCGGCATCGAGCGGGCCGTGGTCGCGTACGTCGAGCGCATCTCCCCGCCCGGTGAACAGATGGAGGTGTGGCGGACCAGCCTCGACGACGACACCGGTGACGACGGAGCTTCCTCCTCGGCTGCGAAACGGCGGGCGCGTGCCCTCGACAGCATCGAGCAGCACCTGGGCATGGCGCCCCTCTTCGGTGCCGGCACGCTGGTGATCCTCCGTCAGCCGGCAGGGCTGCTGGCGGAGAAGGAGTCCCGGCAGCGTCTGCTGGCCCTCGTCGGCACGATCCCGTCGGGCAACGCGCTCTGCGTCACCGACCTCACCGCGGGCGGCGGCGCGGGCCCAGCCGCACGAGGGGCGCTGCACGACGCGATGCGCGATGCCGGCGGCGTCGTGCAGCAGTTCGATGTGCCCGCCGCGGGCCAGCTGGAGCCCTGGCTCCACGAGCGTGCCGCCGAGCTGGACATCGTGCTCGAGCCGGCTGCGGCCCGGCTGCTGGCGGACCGGGTCGGGGGCCACATCCGCGAATCCGACGTCGACCGGCGGCGCCGCACGGAGCTGGCCAACGCCGAGCTGGAGAAGCTGGCGCTGTACCGGCCCGAGGGCAGCATCAGCGTCGCTGACGTGGAGGCGCTGGTGAGCGAGACCATCCCCGGATCCACCTGGGCGTTCCTCGACGCGGTCGGGGCGCGCGCGGGAGCGCAGGCAGCCGGTCTGGCCGAGCGTCTCCTCGCCGACGGCACGCCCCTGCCGGTGCTGGTTACGCAGCTCCACCGCCGGCTGCGCGACCTCCTGCTGGTCCGCGAGCATCTCGACACCGGCTCCAAGCCGCCGCAGATCGTCAAGGAGCTCAGGCTGCAGCCGTTCCGTGCCCGCAAGCTGGCGGAGCAGGCGCGTTCCTGGCCGCTGCCGGCGCTCGAAGCTGCCATGACCGAGCTGCTGGCGCTGGACTTGCGCTCCAAGGGCATCGCACTGGATGGATCGACACTGCAGGTGTCTGACAAGCTCGACGCCCTCATGCTGCAGACGTGGATCGCGATGCACGCGGCGGCCGTGGGCGGCCGACAGGGGTAACCGGCATCCACCCGGGCAGGAGCTTCATGCGCAGCGGAGCGCCTGTATCCGCACGCAGCGCCATCGCGCTGGCGCTGCTGGTGACGATCCTGTGGAGCTCCTCGTGGGTGCTCATCCGCTGGGGCCTGGACGACGAGGGGCTGCCCCCGGTGACGTTCGCGGCGCTGCGCTATGGGCTGGCTGCCATCGTGCTGGTCGGCTGGGTCATCCTGCGCGAGGGCCATCGCCGACACCAGTATCACGTCGACCGCGGCCTGGTCGCGCGGCTGGTCACGCTGGGCATCGTGATGTATGCCCTGGCGCAAGGCGCGCAGTTCGTGGCGCTGGCCGAGCAGCCGGCGGCCACCACCAGCCTGGTGCTCTCGCTGACACCGCTGCTCGTCGCCGCCGGTGCAGCCGTCACCCTGGCGGAGATACCGACACGCGCACAGGTCGCCGGGGTCGCGCTGGTGGCGGGCGGCGCCCTGCTCTACTTCGCCGGAGACCTCGGCGCCACCCTGGCGGGCATGACCGCGGCCAGCGTGGCGCTCGGCGCCAACGTCGCCGCTGCGCTGCTGGGCCGGAACGTCAACCGGGAAGCCCGCCTGCCGGCGCTGGTCATCACCGCCGCCAGCATGGCCGTCGGCGCCGGCGTGCTCGTCTTCATCGGCATCGGCCTTGAGGGCATCCCGGAGGTGTCGGCACGAGGCTGGCTCATCATCGCCTGGCTGGCACTGGTGAACACCGCCATCGCGTTCACCTTGTGGAACCTCTCGCTGCAGCGCCTCACGGCCGTCGAGTCGGCCAGCATCAACAACACCATGCTGGTGCAGATCGCGCTGCTGGCCTGGGTGTTCCTGGGGGAGGCGCCGGGGCCGGTCGGCCTGCTCGGCATCGCGCTCGTCTCGGGCGGTGTCTACCTGGTGCAGGCGACCAGCTGGTCGCGGGCGACGCGCCGAGGACGGCCGGCGGCCGAGGTGGAGGCGGAGCGGCTGCCCGACTGACGAGCCGGGCGGTCAGACCGGGAACTGGGTGGCGCGCTCCTGGACGACGGCATCGGACTCGATGGCGAAGACGCAGCGCCCGTCGGGGATGTCGAGCACCTCGAGCAGATCCGGGTCGAGATAGAGCTGGTGGCAGTCCGAGCACAGCGCGGCCGGGATGGCAAAACACAGGCGCTCGTCGCCGTCGGGCATGCGAAACGTGGTGTCGAAGCGCGAGTTGACCAGCAGGCGCTCGCACTGCGGGCAGTTGTCCCGAAGCCACGTCATCGGTCGCATCATCCTCAGCTCGGCGACCGGCGCATCCGGTCGACTCGAGAGGATGCTACGGACGGCACCTGCCGACCCCCATGCCCCGGTGGTACCACGCCCGGTCACCCGGTTGGGGTAGATAGGTGCGGTGCGGGCCGGAGCGCTACACGATGTGCAGGAGCAGCGCGGCCTCCGACCACAGCTTCTCGAGCTGGTAGAACTCACGCTCTGGCTTGCTCATGACGTGGACGATGACGCCGCCGAAGTCGACCAGCAGCCAGTGGGAGGCCGGCTGGCCCTCGCGGCTCAGGGGTGCGTCACCGGCGTCCTTGAGCCCCTCCACGATGCCGTCGGCGATGGCGCTGAGCTGGCGATCTGACGCGCCCGAGCAGATGACGAAGTAGTCGGTCATGGTGGTCTGGCCGCGAACGTCCAGCAGCACGATGTCAGAGGCCTTCTTGTCGGCTGCCAGCTCCACGATGCGGTGAGCCATCGCCAGCACCGTCTCGTCGACGGCATCGACGATCGCCGGGCGCGGGCGCTCCGGCCTGGTCGCGGCGCGACCCGCGGGCAGGCCCGGCCGGGCCGCCGTGCGTGGGTCTGGGGTCTCCCTGGCGACGTCTTGCGGCTCGGTCACGCTCATGCCCTGGTCCTCGTCCACCGGTGTCGGTCCCTCCTCTGCGGGCTGGTCGGTCTTCATCATGCCGTCTCGAGCCGGGCCAGCGCCCAGCGTGCGGCCGCCTGTGCATGCAAGGTGGTCGTGGGGAAGTACGGCACGCTGACGTCGGCGGCGGCCACCAGCAGCTCGATCTCCGTGCAGCCGGCGATGACGCCCTTCGCGCCGCGCGCGACGAGACGGTCGATGACCGCCAGGTAGCCCGCGCGAGCGGCCGGCGAGATGATGCCGGCCACGAGCTCGTCGTAGATGACGTCGTGGACGTAGGTCCGGTCCGGCTCGTCGGGCACGATGACACGCAGTCCGTGGCGCTCCAGGCGCGCACGATAGAAGTCGCCTTCCATGGTGTAGCGCGTGCCCAGCAGGCCCACGTCGCGGAGGCCGGCAGCCAGCACCGCTGCGGCGGTGGCATCGGCAAGATGCAGGAAGGGCACGTCGATGGCGGCCTCGATGGCGTCAGCGACGCGATGCATGGTGTTGGTGCAGAGCACGATGAGCCCGGCGCCGGCAGCCTGCAGGTGGCGCGCGTCGCCTGCCAGCAGGCTGGCGGCGGCTTCCCAGTCCCCTGCCGCCTGGAGTCGCTCGATCATGCCGAAGTCGTAGGAGCGGACCAGCAGGCTGGCCGAGTGGACACCGCCCAGCGCGCGTCGGACCTCGCCGTTGATGATGCGCTCGTACTCCATCGATGACTCCGGGCTCATGCCGCCGAGCAGGCCGATGGTGGGCAGCGTCCCGGCCATCAGCCCGGCCTGCCCCGGTACAGCCCCTCGGTCTCGATGTATCGCAGCACGGCCGCGGGAAGCAGGTCGTCGACAGGCTGACCGCGAGCGATACGCTCGCGTATGGCGGTCGAGGCGATGTCCAGCTCAGGGCCCGGCAGGAAGGCGAAGCGGTCCTCGAAGCCCGGGAAATGGGCCGTCACCCAGTCGCGATCGAGCGGCTCGGCACCGGGCCGCGGTGCGACAGCCACCCGGCAGTGTCGCAGGATGCCCTCCGGATCCCGCCAGCCGTGGAAGCCCTCCAGCACCTCGGCCGACAGCACGAACCAGGGCTCGGGGCGTCCCTCCGCGCGCGAACGGTCAGCCATCTCGATGACGGTGTCGACGGCGTAGCTCGGACCGGGTCGCTCCAGCTCGACGCGCGAGAGCACGAAGGCGGGTTCGGGCTCGATGGCGCGCGTCACCATGGCCTCGCGATGGTGCGCCGCAGTGACGGCCTGACCACGCTTGTGCGGCGGGTCGGCGTTGGGCACGAAGAGCACCTGCTCGAGGTCGAGCTCGGCCAGCGCCTCGCGCGCGAGCGCCAAGTGGCCCAGGTGGACGGGGTCGAAGGTGCCCCCCAGGATGCCGATCGCGCGCAGCGCCCAAGGTTCCGGCCCGTCCTCGCTCACGCCCAGGCCCCCGACTCCGCTCCCCACTCCAGCTCGGTATCGCCGATGCGAACGGTGTCACCCTGCTCGACGCCAGCCGCGCGCAGCTTCTCCACGATGCCCAGCTTGGACAGCTCACGCTGGAAGCGAGCTGCCGAC
>DATHSE010000252.1:0-8523 GCA_035464455.1 Anaerolineae bacterium
TGTCTTGTGCTTCAGCCGCCGGAAGGCCTTGCCGTGCATGATGCGGTCACGGTCGCGCTCGAAGGCCGTGCGCATGGTGTCGGGCGCTTCGGGGCGCGCCCGACCGCGCGAGTCGACGGACTTGAAGGCGGCCGGCGCCAGGCGGGCGTCCTCCTCGGCTTCACGGGCCCCGCGGTCCCGCAGGATGAAGCGGCTGGCCATCAGGAGACGGACCGGCCCACGGGTGACTCGGCCATGAGGTCGACCTCGGCCACGGTCTTGGCCTCGGAGCCGACGATGATGCGACGCCGGATCCCGCCTGAGATGGTGTCGACGATGATGGTGGCCACCACGACCACGATGATGGCCATCCCGGCCTGCGGCCAGCGTCCGAAGACGATCGTCTGCTGCAGCAGGAAGCCGATGCCGCCGGCGCCCACCACGCCGAGCACGGCGCTGGCGCGGATGTTGATCTCGACGCGGTACAGCCAGAAGCCGATGAGCTCCGGCAGCACCTGGGGCACGACACCCCACCGCTGCACCTGCAGGCCGCGCCCGCCGACGGCTCGTGCCGCCTCCACCGGGCCATCGTCGATGCCCTCGATGGCCTCTGCCGTGAGCTTGCCCAGCGTACCGGCCGAGTGCACACCGATGGCCAGGGTCCCGGCCACCGGGCCGAGCCCCGCGATGGGGATGAAGATGGCGATGGCCAGGATGAGCTCGGGGAAGGCGCGGATGGCGTTGAGGATCTGCCGCATCACACTCGAGACGACGGGGCTGGAGACGTTCTTGGCGCCGAGGAAACCGAGCGGCAGCGAAAGGGCGGCCCCGATGATGGTGCCGAGCCAGGCCATCTGGATCGACTCCATCATGGCCGGGACCGCGCTCTCCAGGTAGCTCAGGTCCGGCGGGATCATGCGGCTGAGGATCGCCCACAGCCCGGCCGGCAATGAAGCCAGGTCCGTGATATCGACGTTGACCGTCAGCGCCGCCCACGCCAGCAAGCCCGTGGCACCCGCGATCCAGAGGTTGCGCTTGAGCGTGGAGGGCCGTGCCGGCCGCTGCGTCGCCATCAGACCAGGCGCCGCCGCAGGCGGATGGAGACGAGCTCGATGGCGAACACGATGAAGAAGAGGCAGATGATGATGACCGATACGTTGCTCCAGAAACCGAACTGGTACTGGACCCTGAGCAGGAATCCGATGCCGCCGGCGCCAACGAAGCCGAGCACGGTCGAGGCACGCACGTTGAGCTCGAAGGCATAGAGCGAGAAGGCCACGTAGTTGGGCAGCACCTGCGGCAGGACTGCCCAGCGCACCATCTGCGTCCGCGTGCTCCCGCCCGCATCAACGGCTTCGATCGGCCCGGTGTCCACCGAATCCACCGTTTCCGATAGCAGCTTGGCCACCACGCCGACATTGAAGAAGATGAGCGCCAGGATGCCCGGCAGGGGGCCGATGCCCACGGCTGCTACGAAGAGGAGGGCGTACAGGAAATCGGGAATGGCGCGCACGACGCTGAGCAGGCCGCGGGAGACCGTTAGCGTGGGGTGGTTGGGCACCGTCGTCCGCGAGGCGAAGAACGAGATCGGCAGGGCCAGGCCGCAGCCGATGAAGGCGGCCACGACCGCGATCTGGAACGTCTCGAGGAGCGGGTCCACCACCCGCGGCAGGAAGGCCCAGTTGGGCGCCAGGAGCTGCTCGAGGATGACTCGCCCGTTGCCCAGGTCCTCGACGATCGAGCCGAGGTCCAGGCCGATGCCCCACTCCTCGCTCACCGATACCAGCGTGATCGCCACGAAGGCGACAAGGCCCGCGTAGATCGCTCTCGAGCGCGGGGGCTTCGTCGGCCGGTGGCTGGCCTGGGCTGCGGCGGCCGTCACGCGCCGATGGTGGCGGGCTGGGACTCCGGCGCGCCCATGATGTCGTCGGCCGTCAGCGAGCGGCCGTAGATATCGCGGAAGACGTTCTCGTCGGCCTGCTCTCCGGTGCCGTCATAGACGAGCTCGCCCGCGCGTAGGCCGATGATGCGCTCGCCGTAGACCTTGGCCAGGTCCAGGAAGTGGAGATTGACGATGGTGGTGATGCCCAGGTCGCGGTTGATGCGCTGGAGGTCGCGCATGACGACGTGGCTGGTGGGCGGATCGAGGCTGGCCACGGGCTCATCGGCCAGCAGGATCGTGGGCTGCTGGGCCAGGGCCCGCGCGATGCCGACGCGCTGCTGCTGACCACCGGACAGGTTGGCCGCGCGCACGTAGGCCTTCTCCACGATGTCCACGCGTTCGAGCGCCTGCATCGCGATCTCGACGTCGGCCGGCTTGTACCAACCCAGCAGTGAACGCCAGGTGCTGGTCGAATGCAGCCGGCCCATCAATACGTTGTTGAGCACGCTCGTGCGCTTCACCAGGTTGAAGGTCTGGAAGATCATGCCGATGTGCGCACGCAGCTCGCGTAGCTGCTTGGTCGATGCGCCGCGGAGGCTGATGCCATCGATGGTGATGTCACCGCCGGTGAGCGGGACGAGACCGTTGACGGCACGGATGAGCGTGGACTTGCCTGCGCCGGAGAGGCCCACGATGACGAGCATCTCGCCGTCGGGGATCTCCAGTGTCAGGTCCTTGAGAGCGGGGACGCCTCCGGGGTAGGTGACGGAGGCCTTGTCGAAGATGATCATCCGGGACGCCCAGGGAAATGGGCGGACCCGCTGCGGGTCCGCCCATCCGGGCTGTGACTAGGAGCCGTAGCCCAGCTCCGCGACGGCATCGCGGATGATCTGGAGCGACTCGATGTTGGGCTCGGCAAGCGCGGTGATGTTGTAGATCGAGTCGAGCACCGCGGCGCCCTCTTCGGTGGCCGCGAAGTCGAGCAGGGCCTGCTTGATGTTCGCCTGGAGTTCATCGGACAGGTCACCGGCGACGGCGATGCCGTCATTGGGGATCTCCGGTCCCAGGGCGAAGACGACGACCGTGTTGGCCACGTCGCACTCGGTGACCGCGTCCTGGCGAGCGTCGTCGAAACTCACGCCGATCTCAGCCTGCTCGTTGCAGACGGCGATGACGGAGGCGTCGTGGCCACCGGCGAAGACCGGTGTGAGATCGGTCTCGGGGTCGATACCGAGAGTGGCGAAGACGGTGGCAGGGAAGATGTAGCCGGAGGCGGAGGTCGGTTCGGTGAACGAGACGGCCGTACCGGTCTCGAGGTTCTCGAGGGCCTCCAGGCCGAGCGGCCCCTGGACGACCTCATCGAAGGCGCGATCGGTGCCGTTGCAGTTGAGGAAGGGGAGCATCTCGCCCTCCTCGAACCGCTCGTTCAGCACCGGCTCGTCCATGCAGTACTTGTCCGGCTGGTTGGTCATGAACTGCGTGTGGTACGACGTGCTGCCGAAGCGGTCGGACTGCAGGATCATCTCTGCGCCGGCGATGTCGACTGCCTGCACCAGGCCGAAGGGGGGCAGCGCCGCGATGTGCGCCTGGCCGGTCTGCATGGCCGTCACCAGCGCGGTGTAGTCGCTGGAGACGAAGCCTTCGACCGGGACGCCGAGGGCCTCGCTCAGGTAGTCGGCAAGCGGCTGGATGTCTTCGACCAGGGCGTCGGCCTCACGCGAGGGGACGAAGCCGATGACCAGTTCTTCGGGATCGTCCTGCGCGAGAGCTGGGGCGCCTGCGAACGCTGTTGCGGCGAGGACCGCGGCAGGCAGGAGCCAGATTGATCGACGTCGGGACATGGGTCTCCTCCGAGATCTGGCCCGCGGGCACGAGCGGGCGTCGCGTCCGGGCGACCCCGTGAGCCACGGAGTCCACGAGGCGATCATCAGGACAAGCAGCCCGAACGTCCCCAGTCTACCCGCCGAAGGCTCGGCGGGTGCCCTCTGGCCGGCATCCCGACTACGGCTCGAGCAGTCGGGGCAGGAGCCGTTCGGCGACCAGCGTCCCGACCTCCGTGGCGGTCAGGGTCAGGGTCTCGTCCGAGCCGTCGAGGACGACGGTGACGTCGAGCACGCGCGCGCCGTCTGGTAGCTCCACGAGCGTCTGCTGACCGGTCACCATCGCCGGCAACCCGGCGATGGAGGTCTCCTCGTACTCCGTGATCCAGAGCTTGTAGGACTCAAGGGCGGACTCGCCGACGTAGGCGACCACGAAGTGGAAGCCGCCCTCGCCGCCGAGCGACATGTACTGGCACGACGATGCATCACCCTCCGCTTGCTCGAAGACGAGGCCGGTCAGCTCGTTGAGCTCCGCGAGGGTCAGGCTTTCACACAGCGGCACTTCCGGCGTCGGCTCCGGCGTGGGCTCGGGTGTGGGGGTCGCGATCCGCGACAGCTGCGGGATGACCAGCTCGGCCAGCCCCACGGCCTGGCCCACCGCGTCGACGTCGGCCGGTGGCTCCTCGCCCAGGTAGACGGAGACCTGGAGCACGTCGTCACCGACCTGCACGAAGACCTGGTCGCCCACGGCGAACGCTGGGTAGCCGGCGACCTCCAGCTCGGCATCCATGCCGAACGCCTGTTGGAAGGTCTCATAGTCGTAGCCTTCGTTGAGGGCCAGCGTGGCCGTGTGATAGGTATCGGCGTCGGCGATCGAGGAGGCGATGCTGCAGACGGACTCGAAGCCGCTGGCCGTGCTGTACTGCATGGCACCGACGGCGTTGACCGCCTCGACGTCCAGCAGGCCGCACAGTCCCTCGCTGGGCCAGGGCTGCTCCGCGATCGCGGGCTCATCCGATGGCTCCATGAGGCCGCCGCAGACGAGCCACTCACCGTCCTCGCGCACCAGCGTGACCTCCTCGTCGAGGCGCTGCGTCTGGTTGAAGGCGCCGCCCATCAAGCCCATCATCATCTCGACGTCGTCGTCGCTGGGCGGCGGATCGTCCGGACCTGCATCGGCGGCGATGATGGCGCGTACGAGGCCCTCGATCTGATCCTCTGACACGCTCATGGACATGGTGGCGCGGACGGCCACCGTGGCGTTGTCGCCTTCCTGTTGGATGAGCTCGACCGAGCGGTCGCGCATCTCGATGACGAGTGCGCTCGCGAGCGGATCGTCGCTGTCGAGCCCCAGCTGAGCGGCGACGTCGAAGGTTTCGCTGATGGCATCCCGGTCGGCCGCACAGACAGCCGTGTCGAGGGCCGCGAAGTCACCGCTCGCGACGATGTCGAACAGCTCGTTGACGGCTGCCTCCGGACTGTCGGCGGCAAGTGCCGTGCCACCTCCGACCACGATGCCCACCGCCAGGATGGACGCGGCGGGGATGCCGATGCGGAGAGACGGGAAACGCGACATCGGGTGCCTCCAGGTCTTCAGCGGGGGTGGCCAGCCGCTTCGGCAGCCGTTCGGACGAGGTGGTCCCTAGTTGGTCAGGGGGGCGGCGCGCTGCGCCGCGACGCGCGCATGGTAGCGGTCTTCGACCGTCACGAGCAAGGCGTCGAAGCGAGCTTCGATCTCCTCGCGCTTCAAGGCCACGCAGGCCGTCAGCAGGGCCAGGCTGCCCCACCAGATGACCGGCATGGCCAGCAGCACGCCGATCGGCAGCAGCCAGCGCCAGCCGCGCCAGGCCGCGAAGACGATGACTACGATGGCTACCGGTAGTCGCAGCATGAGCGGGACAGGGATCGAGCCGGGCACCGTGCTCGATCCGGTGCTCGAGGTCAACAGCTGGAACCATTGGGCCCACAGGCCGGGTGCGAGCACCGCAGTGGCGGCGATCACCGCCAACGTGGCCGCGATGGCCAGGCTGAAGGCGAGCCACTCTCTGCGCACCGCGAACCACAGGATGCCCAGGCCCGGAGTCAGCTTGGTGAGCAGCGGGAACGCCCAGGCGGCCGAGCGGCCGAAGCCGACGACCAGTGCTGCGGCCAGCAGGATGGTGATATTGCCGCCCCAGATCTCCGGCAGTGCCAGCAGCAGCAGCGGCAGGAACAGCAGCGGTCGAGCCAGCCAGAAGAGCACGGCCAGCAGGCCGGTGGTCCAGACGGCCAGGAAGAGCGGCCACGACAGGGCACGTAGCGGGCTCAACGCCACGAGGAACGCCGGCGAGTACAGGTACGCCGACTCCTGCCCGACCGAGCCGGGCACGTAGGGGTCGTCAAGCGGTACGGCCCAGTAGGCGCGCGCATCGTGGCCAGGCCCGAAGCTCTCCGGCTCGAACGGTTCGGCCAGCGCGGTCATGAGCACCACCAGCAGCACGGCCACCAGCAGGCCCCAGACGCCAAGCACGCGTCGGAGGTAGGCGGACCGCATGGCTCGACGACCCTCGGCGATCAGGCGTACGGGTTGGACAGCGCGTCGACGCTGTTGCCGAGCATGAGGGGCCGCCCGAGCAGGTCGCTGTACCGCGGGCGCAGCCGGTCGATGTCATACAGCTTCACGGTATCGACCGACACCG
Source organism: Anaerolineae bacterium (assembly GCA_035464455.1). Lineage (GTDB taxonomy): Bacteria > Chloroflexota > Limnocylindria > Limnocylindrales > CSP1-4 > JAFMJV01. Next base: position 6,360 of record DATHSE010000252.1, read on the forward strand.
CGGTGTCATCCTGGCTGGGCAGGGGGGAGTGCGCGTAGCGGCCATCCCGGATGGCCAGCATGCGCCCGCGCTGGCCGTTGGCCACCAGCTCGACGGCGATATTGGCGAAGGTGATGGAGACGAACGTGTCGACCGTGTCCGGCTCGCCCGAGCGAAGGTCGTAGGTGAGGTCGGAATGGATGGTGTCGATGCCCGTCAGGTCCTTGATCTCGGAGGCGAGGATCTCGCCCACGTTGGCCTTGTGGCGGTGGCCGAATGCGTCGGGCTCTCCGACGTCCTGGATCTCGCCGCCTTCCCAGATGGCGCCTTCGGAGGTGATGACGATGGCGTAGTGGCTGGAGTTGAGGGCATGGTCCTCGGCGAGCAGGTCGGCCAGGTGCTGCATGTCATAGCGGTGCTCAGGGATGACGCAGCGCGCCGCGGTCGCGAAGGCGGTGTAGAGCGCCGTGAAGCCCGCGTCCCGGCCGAAGATGCGGAAGACCCCGATGCGCTCGTGCGAGCCGATGGTGGACCGCTGACGGTTGATGGCGTCCTTGGCCCGCGTGATGGCTGTCGAGAAGCCGATGCAGTACTCGGTGCCCTGCACGTCGTTGTCCATCGTCTTGGGCACGGCGATGATGTCCATGCCGGCGTCGTGCAGCGAGCGGCTGTAGCTCAGCGTGTCATCCCCACCGATGGGGATGAGGTAGTCGAGGCCCATCGATGCGATGTTGTCCATGACCAGCGGCGTGATGTCATAGCGATCCTCGTCGATCCTCATCGACTCGGCCCGCTTGGCATCGAGCTGTGGCGGCAGCGCCGACTTCCGCATCTTGCGCGGGTTGGTGCGCGAGCTGTGCAGCCAGGTGCCACCGGTCCGGTCGATGGTGCGCGTGTTGTCCAGGTTCAGCGGTACGACATAGCGCTCGTCCGGCTCGCTGCCGGGCTGCTGGTGCGTCAGCCCCTCCCAGCCCCGCCGGATGCCGATGACCTCATACCCGAGGTCATGCGCCCGGTAGGTCACGCCCTTGATGACGCCGTTCAGGCCGGGGACGTCGCCGCCCCCGGTGAGGATGCCGATGCGTGGTTTCTTGGCCATGGCTCTGCGCTTGATCCCCTCTGGGCAGGGTGCGACCCGGCCCCTTTCGTCAGTAGTGGAAGTTGCGTTCTGACGATGGTACCGCCTCTCGCCGGCAGGTAGGATGGTCAGCAGGCTCCGGGTACGAGCTGGCACGAGGAGCGTGGTCGGACTGGTCATGAACTACGAGCTGTACATGCGCGCCGCTCTGGCCGAGGCGGCACAGGCCGCTCGCGCCGGTGAGCGCGCCGACGGTGCCGTGGCCGTGCTCGACGAGGCCATGGTCGCCCACGGGCGGGAGGCGGTCGTCAGCAGCGGCGATCCCACCGCACACGCGGTCATGATCGCGCTGCGCGAGGCTGCCACCCGGCTGGGTCGGCGCTCCCTCGCCGGCACGACCATCTTCTCCGTCGTCGAGCCCTGTCCCATGTGCGTCGGGGCCCTGCTCGCCTGTGATGCCGATGGTGTCGTGTTCGCGCTGCCGGACCCCAACGGGGGGGCCTGCCTGTCGGCCATGCGGCTGGGCGCCAGCAGCGGCGTGGGACGTCGCCTGCAGATCGTCTCGGGCATCCTCCAGGACGACGCAGCCGACCTGCGTCCCGACCTGCTGCCCGAGGTCGCCCGCTCGTAGGGCGCCCGCCGCACGACCGCGCCGGCCCCGGGGCCAGCGGCGCGCCTTTGCTAGACTCCCCCGCGGAGAGGTGTCCGAGTGGTTTAAGGTGCCGCTCTCGAAAAGCGGTGTGCGAAAGCACCGCGGGTTCGAATCCCGCCCTCTCCGCCACCTGCCACATGAGCGCCCTGGAGAGGTCGCATAGAGGCCTAGTGCGCGGCACTGGAAATGCCGTATGGGGAAACCCATCGCGGGTTCGAATCCCGCCCTCTCCGCCATCAGCCCAGGTCTTCGCCTCGACCGCTATCATGCATGGGCCGTGCTAGGCGGGGAACTAGCGGTGCCCTGTACCTGCAATCCGCTCCAGCAGGGCTGAATCCCCTCCCGAGGTCCGCCTTCGCGGAAGCCAACGGGGCGATGGGCGTTGAGGATCGGGTCCCGCGCAGCGGCGACGCGTGAACCACGTCAGGTCCGGAAGGAAGCAGCGTTAAGCGCTG
>DATHSE010000253.1:0-10425 GCA_035464455.1 Anaerolineae bacterium
CTCCCACGCTCAGTGGACCAGCCCAGGAGGGAGTGCATCGCTCGCGGACCGCCAGACGGGGCATCGACGTACGACTCGCGTCGGCCAGGGCGACGTATGACCATCGACATCGCCAGCCGGCGTCGATAGCGTCGCCCACGGCGACGGCTGACCACGAGACCGAACGCGGGGGCTCAGCTGGGTTCCGCTCACCCCGGGCACGGGAACGACTGGCCGGACGCGGCAGTGACGGCACGCCTCGTCGAGGCGAGCCGCCGCCGTGTTCGCTACAGCTTCTGGGCGAACCAGTCGGCGGTCACGTTGATGGCTTGCTCGGCCAGTGCCTGGTCCTCGGTCAGCACGTTGAAGATGTGGTCCGCGCCCTCGATGATCTCGAGCGACACGTCCTCGCTGGCGCTGGCCGTGGCGGCGTTCTCCGACACGCTCGGGTCCACCGCCTCGTCGGCCGTGCCGACGACGAGCAGGAGCGGGTTGGCGTAGGCCGCGAAGTCGGTCAGCGCGGTGCCGGCCAGCATCGAGCTGAAGTACTCACCCGCTCGAGTATAGGAAGGCGACCGGGTGGCCACATCCACGATTCAGCCGATGGCCAGCGCGTGGGCGACGCCGATGGGCACGACGGCGCGGTGGCGCTGGTAGGCCAGGCAGGCGATGAGGCCGACGCCTGCCTGGAACAGCATCGCGTTGGCCAGCGCCGCCAGCACGTCTCCGCCGTTGGGTGCCAGCAGCAGAGGCACGTGGATGAGGGCGAACAGCAGGGCGGAGATCAGTGCGGCAGCCCCGGGTCGGTGCGTGGCCGCCTCCAGCGGGGCATACAGGCCCAGGAGGTAGAGCAGCTGCTGACCGATGCCACTGGGAAGCGCCAGCGTGGCTCCCACCAGAAAGCCCGGACCGCCGGCCAGCAGTCGCGGCACGCCGATGAGCAGCAGCATGGGCAGGAACGGCCGGGGATCGCGCATGAGCCGCGCCTTCAGCCCCCGCTGTGCGCCTGCGCGCCAGGCCGACCACAGCCAGCCACCGAGGCCCATGAGAAAGAGCAGCGGACCGCTCAGGCCACCGAGCCCGGCACCCCACATGCTCATGCCTGCGACCCCGAGCAAGGCGAACACGGCGCGTGCCTTGGCGGCGGGCACCGGGTCGGCCCCCGATCGTGCCCGGGGATGGCGACCCGCCCACCAGGCGAAGAACGCCAGTATCAGCAGGGCGAGCCAGATGAGCACCACCGTCGAGACCGTATCCTGCCCGCGGCGCCAGACGAACAACGCACCTGCCGCAACCTGCAGCCCGAGGTAGAGACGGACCGGCGTGGAGCGCAGGGCCGCGCCGAGGTCTGCCCTGAGAGCACGATCGATCCGCACGCGCCGGAGTCTACGCCAGCGGCATGACGGCTCAGCCCATATCCTGTGGGCGTGACCCTGTACCACCTGTTGGATCATGCCGAGCTGGACGATCCGCTCATGATCGTGGCCTTCGATGCCTGGGTGGACGCCGGCTCTGCCGCGACCACCGCTGCAACACTGCTGGCCGAGGGAGCCGTGCCCGTCGCCGGCATCGAGGCCGACGGCCTCTACGACTACCGCGCCAGGCGTCCCACGCTGCATATCGACGACGGGCGCTTGAGTTCGCTCGACTGGCCGCGCCTGCAGGTCATGCGCCGGCGCTTCCCGCGTCGGGATGTGCTGCTGCTCAGCGGCCCTGAGCCCGACTACCGCTGGCAGGAACTGGCGCGAGAGCTGGTCATGCTCGCGCAAGACCTGGAGGTCAGCGAGTGGATGACGCTGGGCTCCATCCCGGCCGCCGTGCCGCACACTCGGCCGGTCAGCATCCTCGGCATCGCCTCTGCCGACGGGCTGCTCAAGGGCGGCATCGAGGCTGGGCCCATCGGCTCCATGCAGGTACCCGCCGCTGCCGTCTCGGTCATCGACATGGCCGTCGCCGAGGCGGGCATCCCGACCTATGGATACTTCGCGCAGGTGCCGCACTACATCAGCGGCGACTATCCGGCCGCGGCGGTGGCGCTCATCCGCGCTGCCGAGCGGCACGTCGGCGAGAGCATCACGACCGCGGTGCTGGAGCTACAGGCCCGCTCGATGGCTGCCAAGCTGGATCTTGCCGCCGCGGCCGATGATGCCACCCAGTCCTACGTCGACCGCCTCGAGGCGATGTCCGACGAAGCGCGGCTCCCGTCGGGCGATGAGCTTATCGGCGAGATCGAGCGCTTCCTGCGCGAGCGAGGCGCCGGAGACGACTGAGCGAAGACCGGCCGGCAGGGCGCGCTACTCGGCTGCGCCGTCAGCGCGTCGTTTGCGGCGGACGCCCGGGGGCGCCCGGAACGAGCCGGCCAGCCAGCCGAACCGAGCGCGATGGCGGGCGAACCATCGGTAGCAGGGTTCGACTGCCCATGCCACGAGCGGATGTCGCGCCAGGCGCGCCAGCAGCTGCAAGCTCGGCACCCGCTCGATCGCTCGAAGCATGGCCTCACCGCCGTCGGCCCAGCCGCCGGTCTCGTCGATGACGTGCAGCGACCGCCGCAAGTCACGCTCGCTCGCCAGCTGGCGGACGTGCGGCCTGTCGTCGCTGGCGGCGCCCTGGAGTGGCCGCAGGCGCAGGCGCTGACCGCCATCGGCGCCCGCCAGCCGGGCGGCGATACGAGTGCATACGCGGCAGTCTGCGTCGTACAGGACCGTCAGCCGGTCGGCGCCGGGGTACACGCTAGCCACGGACCCGGATGAGCGTCACCCCGTCGCGGACCGTCAGCATCACCGCCTCCACGCGGGGATCGGACACGACCCTGTCGTTGAACTCGCGCATGCCGGCTACGCTGGGGTCACGGCTGTCGCCATCCAGCACTCGCCCGCGTCGGAGCACGTTGTCGGCGACGATGAGTCCACCGTGTCGCATCAGCGACAGTACCGCCTCGTAGTACGCAGGGTAGGCGGACTTGTCGGCGTCGATGAAGGCCATGTCATACGGACCCTGCAGCCGCGCCAGCGAGTCAAGCGCCAGGCCCTCATGGATGGTGATGCGCTCGGACTCACCGGCCCGCGCGATGTGCTCGGTCGCCTTGGACACATGCTCCCGGCTCAGCTCGAGCGTATCGATGTGGCCGTCGGCCGGCAGGGCCTCGGCCATGGCCAGCGCGGAGTAGCCACTGAACGTGCCCACCTCGAGGATGCGGCGGGCGCCACTGATGGCGACGAGGAGCCGCAGCAGCTGCGCCTCGGTCGCATCGATCATGTAGCCCGGGTGCTCGCTCCAGGCGATGGTGGACGTGGCCACCGCCTGCAGGGACTTGGAGGTCGGGGTCGTATGCCGAGCGGCATACGATTCGATCTCGGCGTCCACGAGCGCGCGTCGGAGGCGCTCGCTCATGAGGCACGCAGCCGGGTAGCCCGGATGCGGATGCGGACGGGGTAGTCGGCAGCGAACGATCCGGGGGTCATGCCCAGGTCGGCCATGGGCACCTCGTACTTGGCTACGTACCGCTCGTCCTCGTTGGCCGGGGGGCCATCGGGCACGATCTCGGCGGTTCCCTCGATGATCACGACAGCCCCGCCTGATGGCGTGCTGTTGAGGTTCAGGCAGACCTTGGCGTTGGACCGGATGTTGCGCGTTCGCGGCGTTCGATCCAGCGAGTACACGACGATGACGTCGTCGTCAGCCAGGAACCACACCGGCGAGGTCTGGGGTTGTCCGGCGGCGTCGACCGTGGTCATCCAGGCAATGAGCTCGCCGCGTAACCGCTCCTGGATGTCGGGGCGTTCATCGAACATGGCCACAGGATAAAGGCCACGTGAGCGCTCGTCGCGAGGCGGCCGAGACTCACCGGCTTCGCGATGGCTGACATGCGTGCTTCGCGGCCGATGTCCCCTACCATGAGTGCATGCTCCAGCAGGACGGCTCCATCCGCATCGCCTGGCAGGCCGATGGCTTCGAGGCCATCCTGGTGCGGGCGCGCTTCCGGCCCGCTGGCGAGCTCCACGACTTCGCCAAGGGCGTCGCCGACGTGGCACTGCTGGAACGAACCCTGCCCGACCTGCGCACGGCGCTGCGGTCGCGCTACCCAGGTGAGTTCGACCTCGTCACGGATGAGCCGGTGTCGACACCAGGGCGGGTCATCGTCACCTTCCACCCGCCTCGCGGCGAGCCCAATCCCGACCCCTGGTGAGCACGTGACCGAGGCAGTCTTCGAGGTCCGCGACGCCGCTGGTGCCTTCGAGCGCATCGAAGAGCACCTGCGGAAGGCCGGGTTCTTCGGCCATGGCGGGAGGGCCGCAGCCGGCCGTTGCGCCGACGTGTACCTGGGCTACGGCATCTCCGATCCGTCCCGCCGGGGGGCCGGCCCGGCCCGCCCGGAACCGGCGACCCTGCCGTTGGCGGCCTGTCGTGTCCGCTCCGTCCACGATCCTGCCCGGGCGCCCGGCGCATTCTCCGTGGGTGACTGGCAACCTACCTGGACGGCCTCCGACTACGCCCGTGCGGTGACTGCCGCACGGGAGGCGATCGCCGCGGGCGAGGTGTACCAGGTCAACCTGGTCCAGCATCTGAGCGCCCCCTTCGAGGGCGACCCCGAGGGCGTCGCGGCTGCCCTCGCAGGCTTCGCACCGCTGCACGGCCGCGCCATGCAGGGCCGGAGCTGGGCCATCGTCTCGGCATCCCCGGAGCTGTTCCTTGCCCGACGGGGACGGCGTGTCTGGACGATGCCCATCAAGGGCACACGGCCACGTGGCCACGCCGCCGCGCTGCGCAGCTCGTCCAAGGATGCCGCCGAACACATCATGATCGTCGATCTCGAACGGAACGACCTGGGACGCATCTGTGATCCGGGCAGCGTGACGTGGCCCGAGCTGATGACCCCGCGGCCGATGGCCGGGGTGGAGCACCTGGTCTCGCGAGTCGAGGGCAACATCCGTGACGATGTCGGCTGGGCCGCTACGATGCGCGCGCTCTTCCCCGGTGGGTCGGTGACCGGCGCGCCCAAGATCGCCGCGCTGGACCACATCCACGCCCTGGAGCCGGTCGGCCGCGGGGCATCGATGGGTGCCCTCGGGACGGTCTGGCCCAACGGCGACTTCGAGCTGGCGCTGACCATCCGCACGTTCGCCATCGTCGATGGCCGCATCCACCTGTGGGTCGGCGGAGGGGTCGTGTGGGACTCGGAGCCCACGGCCGAGATCGAGGAGTCGTGGGTCAAGGCGCGGCCGTTGCTGGAGGCAATCGCGGCGGCCTCGCGAACGGTGGTGGCAGCATGATGTCGTTCGCGGGACCGCTGGCGGTGGGTGTGCTGGGGCGCGGCGTGGTCGATCCCGAGCAGCCCATCATCCATGCCGATGACGCCGGCCTGTCACGCGGCCTGGCTGCCTTCGAGACGCTGCGCGTCTACGCGGGACGCCCGTTCGCCATGGCCGAGCACCTGGCCAGGCTGTGCCAGTCGGCCGAGCGCATGCAACTGGCGGCACCGCCACCGGCGGGGCTGGAAGCCCTCGCCGAGGAGACGCTCGCGGCTGCAGGCGTCGAGGATTGCTCGCTGCGCTTCACGGTGACCGGGGGGCGCCCCGGCTCAGGCCCCGTCTCCGTGGTCGTCGTCCTGCCGTTGCCGTCCGAGCTGGAGACCATCCGGGCCCGCGGGATCCGCGCGGTCTCGCTGCAGCTGGGTACCGACCCGCGACTGCGCCAGGATGCACCCTGGCTCCTCGACGGAGTCAAGTCGACATCCTATGCCGTCAACATGGCTGCCTTTGATGAGGCGCGGCGCCGTGGCGCCGAGGACGCCGTCTTCATCGCTGCCGACGGATCGGTGCTGGAAGGGCCGGTCACCAACGTGTGGTGGCGACACGGGGAGCTGCTGTACACGCCCTCGCTGGATCTGGGCATCCTCGCCGGCGTGACGCGTGCGCACGTCCTGCGCTTCGCCGGCGAGGCCGGCTACCGCGTCGCGGAGGGCTGGTTCCCACTGGCCGAGATGGCTGCCGCTGACGAGGCCTTCAGCTCATCATCGGTCAGGGAGCTCATGCCCATCGTCGTGCTCGACGACGCGCCGCTCGGGACCGGCCGCCCGGGTGCCGCAGCCGTGGCATTGCAGGCGGCCCTGCGGCGCGCTGCCGGCGCTGAGACAGACTGACCGGGCGAATCACGAGACCCACGCACAGTGCGTGGGTCGGACGTGGGCGTTTGCGACGGTCCAAGGTCATGCGCCTGCGCACATGCCCCCGACCGCGCGGATCAGCCGGCTCGAGTGTCAGATGAGATGTTGCCCGCACGGGGCACGGTCTGAAGGTTGCTCATCCCGTGGCATCCGTCCGCCGTCTGCAGCAGCGACCATGACCTCCTGGAGGCCGTGGGGCTCTGACTCTTCCGGACCAGCCGGTTGCGGACCTCGTCCATTCGATCCGAGTACCTCCACGGTCGACTGTACTCCCGCCCGCGCCAGAATGGAAGTCCGAATCGGAGCAACCCCACGCGTCGTTGGTACCCCCTCCGCCTCCATCGGCGCCGACCCGGCGTTGGCCTGGCCCTGGATGTCTGCCGCTGGACGCAGCCTGCCCTCCTGGTACCCCCCACCATGGTCCCGGTGCGCGTTCGCCAGTGGTGCGCTAGACTCCACTCGCATCCCCGACCCACCCACGGTCGAGCACCGGGTATCCGGCGTGCTCCCGCAGGCGTGCGTCTCCACACGATCACCGCTCCCCTTCCAGGATGCGTCGAGCGGTACCAACGACATGGCTGGCCCGAGCGCACGTGACGTCGCGCCGCCGGCCGAAAGGACTCACATGCTCACCCGCACCCCCCACACGTCGACTGCCATCAGCCGGCGTAGCCACGCCCAGCGCCGGCTGCGGCGAACGGCCTCCAACCGGCTCTTCTGCACCACCAACGGCTGCACCACCTTCCTGGTCCCCGACCCGGCAGGTGGCCACGCGGTCTGTCCGGTCTGCGGCCTGGAGCGCAAGCTCCGCGCCGAGCGTACCGCCCCGCTGCGGCACTAGGCAGCAGCGCCGCACATCGAGGGCGCAACATGGATCCCGATGGGCCCGTCCCGCCATCGATGGCAGATGACCTTGCCGCGTGGGGCAAGGTCATCACGCTGGAGACGCGCGGGCGTCACAGCGGCCGGCCGCGACGAGTGACCATCGGCTTCGCCGACGAGCCCGGCGGTGGCATGCTCGTGGCCGCGGCCGACGATGCCACGCAGTGGGCCCGCAACCTGGCCGCCGAGCCGCGCTGCCAGGTCGAGCGAGATGGCCGGCGGGCCGCCTACCTGGCGGCGCCCCTGACCGGCAGGGCGCGTAGCGCCGCCATCGCCGCGCTCATCCTCAAGTACGGCACGCCATCGGAACGGCTCGGCGCAGGGCCTGCCTTCCGCCTCGTTCCCATCACACCGGCGAAGTGAGGCGACGCCTCCGACAGGCGACGCACCCAGAGCGTAGCGAGGGACTACACTGGCGCCATCACGCGCACGAGTTCTCGTTGACCACCGTCGCGGTGCCTCCGGGTCGGTACCACGCGCAGCACGCGCCAATCACATGGCAGCCCTGGACCTGGCCCTACGGGGTGGGCGTCACGACGACCCGAAGGACCTGTATGCCATTCGATCATCTGGGCCTGAGCCCGGAGCTCCTCCGAGCAGTGGAGGAAGAGGGGTACACCGACCCCACGCCCATCCAGGAGCAGGCGATCCCCATCGTCTTGCGCGGCGCCGACCTGATGGCCCGCGCACAGACGGGCACCGGCAAGACCGCCGCCTTCGCGCTTCCCATCCTCGAACGCATGAAGGTCCACGCCAACAAGTCCTTCTCGCCGGCGCGCCACCCCATCCGCGTGCTGGTCGTCACGCCCACTCGTGAGCTGGCGATCCAGGTCCACCAGAGCTTCAAGTCGTACGGTCGCCACGTCGGGCTGCGCTCCACCATCGTGTACGGGGGCGTGCCCATGGGCCCGCAGGAGAAGGATCTCCTGGGCGGCGTCGAGATCGTGGTAGCCACGCCAGGCCGCCTCCTCGACCATGCCGGCAGCCGGACGCTGAACCTGGGCCAGGTGGAGGTGCTCGTTCTGGATGAGGGTGACCGCATGCTCGACATGGGGTTCATCGACGACATCCGGCGCATCCTCGCGCTGCTGCCAGCCAGGCGTCAGAACCTGCTCTTCTCCGCGACCCTCGACGCCGAGGTGCGCTCGCTGGCGAGCACGTTCCTGCACCAGCCAGAATCCGTCGACGTTGCGCCCACCATCAGGGCCGCAGAGTCGGTCGAGCAGGTGGCGTACCTGGTCGATCCCGACCACAAGCGAGAGCTGCTGGCCCATCTCGTACGCTCGCGTGACCTGCGCCAGGTGCTGGTGTTCACGCGGACCAAGCAGATGACACGACGGCTGGCGGCACAGCTCGATCGGGGCGGCGTGGAAGCCACGGCCATCCATGGCGATCGCACGCAGCCCGAGCGCGAACGCGCCCTGGAGCAGTTCAAGAGCGGCGAGGTGCGAGTGCTGGTCGCCACGGACGTAGCTGCCCGCGGCCTCGACATCGAGGCGTTGCCGGTAGTGGTGAACTACGAGATCCCGTACGACCCGGAGGACTACGTCCACCGCATCGGGCGCACCGGACGCGCTGGCATGGAGGGCCTCGCCATCTCGTTGGTGTCGTTCGACGAGGAGGACCAGCTGAAGGGGATCAACCGCCTGCTCAAGCGCGACCTGCCCGTCCGCCAGGTCCGCGGCTTCGAGGTCGATCCCGCCTCCCGCCCGGTTCGCGGCAGCGGACACAACGGCCGAGGTCCGTCACGAGGTCCAGGCCGACGAAGCAGCGGCCTGCGCCGAAGCGCCTCCAGGGGCGGGTCCCGCTAGCCCACCAGCGCTTCCGCGCGGCTCGCGTGCGCCTGCACGCGGATGTCGCGTTCGAGATCGTCGGCCACCTCCAGCAGATGGCGCCGCAACAGGCCCTGGTCTTCGCCAAGCCCTTCGATCACCGCGCGGATGCGCTCCAGCTCGGACTCCTCCGCCCAGCGATCGGGGACCAGCGACCGCAGGTAGCTGGCTGCATAGGCGTGGTCACGTGTGGCATACACCCCTGTCACCCGATCGTAGAACGGGACCCGGAACGGCAGCAGGAGCTCGCGTTGGTGGGCCCATTGGAAGCCGGAGATGGCGGCTCGGGTGAGGAAGTCCGAGCCATAGCCCTCGCCGTTGATGCGATCCCACGCCTCGTGCTTGACGGCGCCGTCGGGCGCGCTGACCCTCGCCCGCAACAGCGCCCGCTGCCCCCGGTCGGAGGGGTCGAGAGCTCGTTCGCGAGCCAGGCGCTCGGGGGCGTCCGCGACGCCATACGCGACAGCCTTGATCGCTACCGTCCAGCGCATCTGCTGATCGGGCGTGAAACCGTCGATCGACGAGCGGCCGTCTACGAGTTCGAGCAGCTGCGAGACATCCTCGGCGCTGGCCGCCACGGCCGCGGCGGTCCGCGCCCACACCAGCCGCAAGTCACCGTCCGTGGTCGCCCGCAACGCCTGCACAGCCGCGGCCATGAGCGCGGTGGCCGCGGCCTCGCGCTGGGCCTCCGGCACGAACCGGCGCTGCACCACGATGGCGCGGTCGACGATCGACTGCAGCAGCGAGGGGTCGGCCTCACGCGGTGCGAAACGGCGCACGGCCTCGAGGTAATCGGTCGAGCGCAGGTCGGTGCTGCGCACCATCTCCCACAGCGTGGACCAGACCTGCTGGCGCAGCAGGGCGTCAGGTAGCTCCGGCAGTCGCTCCAGGACGAACGCGAGCGACTGCGGGTCCAGCTCCGCGAGCGCGTAGTCATGATCGCCATGATTGGGATACACGAACAGCGGTACCGGCAGCCCCTCCGCCTGCGGCACCTGCGCGCGCTCGGCGTCGATGCGGGCCGGGATGGCCGCGACGCCCAGCCTCTCGCTTCCCGGCGACGCCGACACGAACCCGATGGTGGTAGCGTGGGGGCGCAGCGTGGGATGCTCGGGCGGAGCCGATTGGTGCAGCTCGAAGGACTCGATGACGCCGCCGTCGGCGCTCCAGTGCGCGCTGATGGTGTTGAGCGACGGCGACTGCAGCCAGACTCGTGCCCACTCATCGAGTGGCCGTCCGGCAGCCTCGCCGATCGCACCCAGGAAGTCCGCCAGCGTGGCGTTACCCCAGGCATGCCGCTCGATGTAGGCCTGCAGTCCACGGCGGAAGGCGTCATCCCCGACCGCCGCCACGAGCTGCTTGATGACGGCGGCGCCCTTCTCGTACGTGATGGCGTCGAAGTTGCCGACAGCCTGGTCGGTGTGCTCGACGCGCGTGGCCACCGGGTGCGTCGTGACGCGCTGGTCCTGCGCGTACGCCGCCGGTCGCATCTGGCCGCTGAAGGTCTGCCATGCATCACGGAAGCACGACGCATCCGCCAGGCAGCGGAAGGACAGGTACGTGGCGAAG
>DATHSE010000254.1:0-5878 GCA_035464455.1 Anaerolineae bacterium
GATCTCCGCTCTGAGTTTCTGGTCAGAAGTCCGCCCGGGGTCCGTTGGGCGGAGCATCGGCCAAGTCAAACGCGTGCGCCGGGCCACGATGCGAGGATCTGAGCGTGAGTCATCGCCCGACGAGCGGCCGCGGGGCGGCAGCGTCCACCTAACGGCCCCCACTCGGACATCTGACCGAGAAGCAGTCCCCGACTGACCGATAAGCAGTCCCAGACTGACCAGGAGGCAGCCCCCAGGCCCGCGTGGCCGCCTCGCGGAACCGGATGGGCGCCATTCGGGGATCTAGCCCCGGAGACTGCCGCCGCCGTTGCGGCTAGAAGTTGATGGACTTGCCGTCCACCGCCAGGGCTGCCTCACCCATCGCCTCGGAGAGCGTAGGGTGAGGATGAACGGCGGAGCCGACCTCCCAGGCCGTGGCTTCCAGGAGCATCGCCGTCGATGATTCGGCGATGAGCTCGGTGACGCCGTGACCGATCATGTGGACGCCCAGCAGCTCGTCCGTCGCGGCATCGGCGATGACCTTGACGAAGCCGGTCGTATCACCCTCGATGATGGCCTTGCCGCTGGCCATCATCGACATCTTGCCGACCTTCGTCTTGATGCCGCGCTCGGCGCACTGCTCCGAGGTCAGCCCGATGGACGCCACCTGCGGACGTGAGTACGTCGCCCGCGGCATCTTCACGTAGTCGATCTCCTCGACCTCCAGGCCGGCGATGGCATGCACCGCGGCGATGCCTTCGTGCGTGGCGACGTGCGCCAGCCAGAGCCCACCGATGACATCGCCGACGGCGTAGAGGTGCGGGTCGGCCGTGCGCATGTGGCCGTCCACCAGGATGACACCGCGCTCGACCACGGCTCGCGTGGACTCGAGGCCGATGTCTTCCACGTTGGCTGCGCGACCGGTCGCGACCAGCATCTGTTCGGCTCGCAGCTCGGACGGCTCCTCGCCCTCCCTGCCCACCATCACGCTGACGCCCGAATCATCAGCCTTCACCGCCGACGCATCGAAGCGCGCCTGCGTGATGACCTTGATGCCGCGGCGTTTGAAGGCCCGCTCCATCTCCTTGGAGACCTCGCCGTCCTCCAGCGGCACCAGCGCCGGCAGGTACTCCAGCACGGTGACCTCGCAGCCCAGGTCGGCGTAGTAGCTGGCGAACTCGATGCCGACGGCGCCGGCACCCACCACGATGATCGACGCGGGTACGTGGGCCGATCGCAGCACATCATCGGAGGTGACGACGCGCTGCCCGTCGGGCACCAGCCCCGGCAACGACTTCACCCGCGAACCGGTGGCGACGATGACGTCGCTGGCCTTCAGGATGACCTCGCCCGTCGGCTTGCCATCGGTGTCGGTCGTCTTGACGCGCACCTGCTGCGGGCCCTCCAGCCGTCCCCGGCCCAGCACGTAGGCGACGTTGTTCTTCTTGACCAGGCTGGTGACACCCTTCACCAGGCGCGCCACGACCTTGTCTCGGCGCGCGGCGATGGCCTCAGCATCGATCTCCGGTGTGCCGGCCGAGATGCCGAACTCGTCGGCGTGCCTGATGCGGTCGATGAGGTCCGCCGACGCCAGCATGGCCTTGGTGGGGATGCAGCCGATGTGGAGGCAGGTACCGCCCAGGCCCCGCGGGTTGTCGTCGACGAGTGCGACTTTGAGCCCGAGCTGGCCGGCGCGGAAGGCGGCGCCGTAGCCGCCCGTGCCTGCGCCGAGGACGACGATGTCGAAGGACTGGGGTTCGTTGGACACGGTAGACCTCGGGATCGCGGGTGGAACGGACGCCATCGATGGTAGCAAACGGGTCGGCCGCGACCGACCGGCAGGCGGCGGCTGCGGACGGCACCCCGCGTCGGGGGAGGCACGATGACAGGCAGCGGTGCGGCACGATGGCAGCCGACAGCTGGACGAGGGCAGCACCCGCGCCGAGATAGCCGAACACCCGCCGGCGGAGCGACGACAGCGGGTGGCTGCGAGGGTAGCCGAACAGGTGTGGCACGAACCTATACTCGACCCGCGTGGACGACCTGCCGCTGACCCTCTCGCTGCTCCTGGCGGGCTATCTCATCGGCTCGCTGCCGATGGGCGTCATCGTCGCGCGCCTCACCGGCGGCATCGACCCTCGCACCGTCGGCTCCGGCCGAACTGGTGGCACCAACATGCTGCGCGCGGGCGGCTGGGGACGTGCCATCGCCGTGGCCGTTCTCGATCTCTCCAAGGGCGCCGTGCCCATCCTCGTCGCGCGTGCCCTCGAGGCGCCGGTGGAGGTGCAGGCGCTCACCGGCCTGGCGGCGGTGCTGGGCAGCTGGAAGTCCGTCTTCCTGCGCTTCGGGGGCGGCCGCGGCGTAGCCACCGGCGTCGGCGGCATGCTCGCGATCGCACCGTGGATCGTGCCGCTGGCGCTGCCCGCATTCGTCATCATCATCGGCACGACGCGATACGTCTCGCTCGGCTCCATCCTGGGCACGGCCTTCGGTGCCGGCATCGTCGTCATCGCCGTCCTCGCCGGTTGGCTCGAGCCGGGCTGGCTGCTCTATGCCATCCCCGGCGTGGTCATCGTGTGGCTTGCCCACCGCGACAACATCGGACGGCTGCTGGCCGGCAGCGAGCGCAAGTTCGGCGCCGGCGACGGTCAGCCTACGCCCCCACCGGGCGGCTAGCGACCGCTAGCCCCGCAGGGTGCGGGCCATCAACAGCACGGTGCCCACCACCAGCGCGATGACGACGATGGGTGCCGATGCCAGCGCCCCGTCGATCTCGGGCAGCCAGGCACTGACCAGGCTGACCAGCAGCACCGCCGCCACCAGCAGGCCGACGAGCACGACGACCCGCCGATCCTGCGGCCTCCCATCCGAGCGCCCCACGAGCTAGCCGCGGTCGGCCTGGAGCGGGATGCCGATGGGCGCCACCAGCACCCGACCGGCAAGGACCTTGGCGACACGGGCACGGTGGCCTTCCTTGGGCCGATGGAAGGTCACGGTCACGTCCGCCCGCACGACCGGGTCGGACAGCTCACCGGTGGAGAGGTCGACCGCGGTCGGCGTATCCACCGCCAGCACGGGCACCTGGCTCTCTCGCGCACGAACGGCAACATCGACGGCGGTGCGGATGGGCTCGCGCAGGGGGCCGCGTACACCGGTGCCGAGCAGCGCATCGATGACGAGTGCGGCGCGCTCGATACCGCTGAGATAGAGCGCCATGTCGCTGTCGCGAGCGGTGGCGACGCGGTTGATGCGAGCCACGTCATCCAGCCGCTCCCAGTTGCGGGTGGCGTCCGGCGTGTCGGGCAGGCCGCTGCTGGACAGCAGCACCACCTCCGAGGCGATGCCCTGCTCGGCCAGCCGTCGCGCCGCCACCAGGCCGTCACCACCGTTGTTACCTGGCCCGCACAGGATCAGCACCAGCGCTCCGAGCGACCGGTCGGCCGACACCATCAGGGCCCGAGCCGCGGCTGCGGTCGCGGTGCCGGCCTGCTCCATCAGCCACTCCCCGGCGGTGCCCAGGCGTTGAGCTCGAGCATCCGTGCCGCGCATCTCCTCCCCCGTCATGGGATCGAGCGCAGCCTGTCGACGCCAGCGCTCCGTGAGGGCATCGACGTCGACATCGGCCCCGAACAGGAACGCGTCGGAGACGGGCAGCAGCAGACCCGTGGTGGGGTCCTGGGTGATGGTCATATCGCTCCCGATGGTAGGCGCACGGACCCGTTCGGGTGCCGCTCGAGCAGCCCATCACGCTCCAGCCCTGCCACGGCAGCATGGATGGCTGCGTCGCCGTGATCCCCGATGGCTGGTGGGAGATGGTCCCAGGTGCCGTCTTCCAGCCCGCGCAGGTGTTCCACGATGCGACCTCGCAGCCAGCGCGTCGTCTGCTCGAAGGGCATCGCGGCCGTAGCCTGTCGGGCCCTCCTCGCGGGCAACGTCCCGGCGCTGGCGCACCACGCCCGCAGCGGGCAGGCGTCGCAGCGGGGAACCTGGGCCACGCAGACGGTGGCACCCAGCTCCATCGAGGCGTGCGTCCAGGCGGCCGGATCCTTGCGCGGCACCAGGCGATCAGCCTCGAGCTGGAGCTGTGCGGCGGTGAGCGGCTGGGCCAGCAGGCGCGTGATGACGCGCCGCACGTTCGTGTCGACGGGCGCAACGGGCAGGTCGTATGCGATGGCCGCCACGGCGCGCGCGGTATACGGACCCACGCCCGGGAGCGCTTCGAGCAGCGCGACATCATCTGGCACGCGACCTCCGTGCTCGGTCTCGATCGCCACCGCGGCTCGCTGCAGATAGACCGCCCGACGGTTGTAGCCGAGGCCTGCCCAGGCGCGCAGGACATCGGCCGCGGAGGCAGTGGCCAAGGCGCGTGCCGTCGGGTAGCGGCGCATGAAGTGGGCCCAGGCCTCGTCGACACGCGCGATCTGCGTCTGCTGGGCCATCACCTCCGAGACGAGGATGGCCCACGGGTCGCGCGTGGTGCGGATGCGCAGCGGGCGCGCGCGGGGGCCATACCAGGCCAGCAGCGCCCGCTGGAAGCGGCGCAACCGAGCCCCCTGGAGCCACCCGGACCGGCCGGTACCAGGACCATCCGCACCCAAAGGTGTCGGAACCTTCATCTTCAGAACACCCACGATCGCCGAATGTCGGGCACAATCTGGCCTGCATGCCGTATCGCCCACAGAAGCGCAGCGCGCCCCGGACCAGTAATGGCACCGGGAACGGGACTCATCATCGGGGTTCTTACGCCGCGCGTCTTGCCATCGCTCGCAGCAACGCCCGCAGGAAAGGACCGAGTGGTCCCAACGCGGTGCTGGTGCTGTTGCTGGTGCTCGTGGTTTCCGGCGTGACCGTCGCCTCCGCGGCGGCTATCACCGCCGGCGGCGCGGCCGCGGTCACCATCGCCACGCTCGACGAGGGCCTGCCCGATGTGAGGTCGTTCCCCGATCTCGACTTCAACGAAGAGACCGTCATGACCACGCGCGATGGCAAGGTCGAGCTGGCCAAGTTCTGGGAGGAGCGGCGCAAGGTCGTCGACTTCGAGGACATTCCCGCGATCGTGCTCGACGCCACCACGGCTACCGAGGACGACACCTTCTGGGACAACCCCGGCGTGGACCTGACAGCCACCATCAACGCCCTCGTGACCGAGGCTGGCGGCGGCGGCAACCGCGGTGGTGGCTCCACCATCACCCAGCAGCTCGTGCGCGCTCGCCTGCTGCCGCAGGACGTCATCGACAACGACAACACCAAGGAAGGCCTGTACCTGCGCAAGGCCAAGGAGATCCTGCAGGCCTACAAGCTGACCCAGGCCTTCCCGGGCGAGGAAGGCAAGCGGGAGATCATCACCGCCTATCTCAACCAGATCCCGTATGGCGCGGCTTACGGCGTCGCAGCCGCGGCTGACGTCTACTTCGGCAAGAAGCTGGATCAGCTGACCATCAGCGAGGCGGCGCTGCTGGCAGCCATCCCGCAGGAGCCGGCGAACCTCTACCCGTACGCCAAGAACAAGAAGGGCAAGTACGAGAATGTGGTCAAGGAGAAGTACGGCAAGAAGGTCAAGCGCACCGGCAAGCAGAACACCCGCCTCGTCGTCAAGAGCTGCGTCGACAAGGGCGGCGACTGCGTCGACACCGAGCTCGTCCAGCGACGCAACTTCATCCTGCGCCGGCTGTACGAAGGCAAGGGTCGCTGGACCAGCCTGACCGAAGAGCAGTACCAGGCAGCGCTCAAGGAAAAGATCATCATCAAGCCGGAGCGCAAGGTCCGCTTCAAGTCGCCCCAGTTCGTGGAGGCTGCGGTGAAGGAGCTGGTCCTCATCCTGGGCGATCGTGAACCCTACAACGTAGGCGGCTACAAGGTCACCACCACGCTCGACTGGAAGGCGCAGCAGCTGGGCGAG
>DATHSE010000255.1:0-3486 GCA_035464455.1 Anaerolineae bacterium
AGGCCGCCGCGCGCCGTGATCTCCTCGGCCGGACCGATGGTCACCACATCCACGTACGCCGAGCCATCCGGGGCACGCGTGCCGCTGAAGACCTCGAACGGTCCGGCGAAGTCGAGCACCTCGACCTCGTCGAAGAGCAGGATGCCGACGAGCTGCCGGTCGCCTGCATCATCCTGGTGCACCGGCGCGAGCATGCGGTCAGACAGGATCAGGCAGCGAAGCAGTGAGCATGCGCAGCAGCCCGTTGGCGTCGTCGGAGCGTGCGACGCGAAAGCGTGCGGACGTCGAGCCGTTGCCGACCCGGATGGTCCAGGCGGTGCGCGGAAGACGAACGAACAGGTCCTCGTCGGTGCGATCGTCCCCCATCGCCAGCACGAACGCCTTGCGCCGGAAGCCGGCGACCAGGCGGGCCGCGACCTCTCCCTTGTTAGCCCACGCGTAGCGGACTTCCACGACCTTGTTGCCGTGGATGACCGCCAGCTCCGTCCCGCTCAGCAGGTTCTCCAGCGTGGTCACCAGCTCGTTGGCGAGCCAGGTGCCGAACTCGGCATCGACCAGCCGGTAGTGCCAGGCAAGGGCGTATTCCTTGTCCTCGACCATAGCGCCGGGGGCGCTGGCCGAGAACTGCTCGAGGAGAGGGCGGACGCGATCCTTCCACGAGAGGTCCATGTCGCCGCGCAGCGTCTGCCACGCCTGGGCGCCCGGCTCGCGCAGCAGCGCCCCATGTTCGACAGCCAGTCCGAGATCACTGATGTCCCCGAACCAGCGCTCGATGTCCGCCCTGGGGCGACCGCTGACGATGAGCGTCGTGGTGGAGGGCAGTGCCACTAGGTCGCGCAGCAGGCCCAGGAGCCGCGGGGGCGGTGCCGCGTCCTGCGGGCGCTGCGCGATGGGCACCAGCGTGCCGTCGTAGTCGAGCAGGAGCAGGCGGCGCTCCGCCTTGTCATAGGCCGTGCGCAACTTCAGCGGGTCCGGGGTGGGTCGGTCACGGTGCAGCGTCACGCGAGCCGGTGCGGTAGCCTCGCGGAGGCCGGACATGAAGCGCTCGGCCCAAGCCA
This sequence comes from Anaerolineae bacterium, assembly GCA_035464455.1. Taxonomy (GTDB): domain Bacteria; phylum Chloroflexota; class Limnocylindria; order Limnocylindrales; family CSP1-4; genus JAFMJV01. The sequence continues at coordinate 1,059 of DATHSE010000255.1, forward strand.
CCGCGTCGTTGCGGTGGACGCGCTCGTGCAGCGCGGCCATGCGCTCGGCTCGCGAGCTTGCGTCCATCTCCAGCGCACGCACGATGGTGCTGGCCGTGCCCACCTCGTCATAGGGGTTGATGCGCAAGGCCTCACCCAGCTCCTGTGCGGCGCCCGCGAACTCGGAGAGGACGAGGACACCATCGCCCCCGCGCTGGCAGGCGACGTACTCCTTGGCCACGAGGTTCATGCCGTCGCGCAGGGGCCCCACCCACGCCACGTCGGCGGCCGAGTAGAGCGCCGCCAGCTCCTCCTTGTGAACGGAGCGGCGCAGGTAGACCACCGGCTGCCACTCGGGTGTGCCGAAGTCGCCGTTGACCTCGCCCACCAGCTCCGAGACCTTGCGGCGCAGCTCGGCATACGCCGGCACACGCTCGCGCGAGGGCACCGCGATCTGCACCAGCGTGACCTTGCCGCGCCAGGATGGCGAGGATTGAAGCAGTCGGCGGAACGTGCGCAGCCGCTCCGGGATGCCCTTGGTGTAGTCCAGGCGGTCGACCGAGATGATGAGCTTGCGGCCACGATGTCGCTCGTTCAGCTCGGCCTTGCGACGTGCGACCTTGCGCTCGGAGCTGATGAGCTCCTCCCACTCCCCGGACTGGATGCCGATGGGCAGCGCCGCGAGGTGGACACGGCGGCCGTCGAACTGCACCTCGTCCATCGTGCTCTCGAGGCCAAGGACCTGGAGCAGCGAGCGGCGGAAGTTGTGCAGGTGGCCGTGGGTCTGGAAGGCGAGGGAGTCGGCGCCGAGCAGGCCCCGCAGCACGGCCTCGCGCTCCGGCAGGATGCGGAACACCTCGGATGAAGGGAACGGGATGTGCAGGAAGAACCCGATGCGGGCGTCCGGCGAACGATCTCGGATGAGCTGCGGTACCAGCATCAGCTGGTAATCGTGGGCCCAGACAAGGTCGCCCTTGCGCGCGCGGCTGGCCACCGCGTCGGCAAAGCGCTCGTTGGCGTCGCGGTAGGCGTGCCAGCTCTCCGGCGCGAAGACGACCAGCGTGGGAAAGCCGTGCAGCAGCGGCCACAGCGTGTCGTTGGCATAACCCTCGTAGAACGAGCGTGAGATCTTGGGCGGGATCTCCACGGCAACGTAGCCGTGCTTGCGCTCCCACTCGCGCATCAGGCGTTCACGACCCTCAGGCTCATCCGGCAGGGCATCACCGGGCCAGCCCAGCCAGAGCCCGTCGGACTGCTCCATGAGCGGGGCCATGGCAGCCACCAGCCCGCCCGACGAACGCTCACCACGCCAGCGGCCGGAGACCCGCCTGGCGGTCAGCGGCAGGCGGTTCGAGACGACAAGAAGACGCTGTCTGGTGCTCACGGGTACCAGCATACCTTCGAGGACAGCACCTCTCGGATGCCACTCAGGGCACGAGGGCGGAGTCAGGGATCCCTGCAGATGGGCCGAACGGCCGTCATCGTCGCGACCGCAGGCCACTAGCGGCACCAACGGCGGTGCCCTACCGTGCTGCCATGCACGACACACCTGCCGCCGAGGTCGCCCGATGAAGCCGCTCGCGGAACCGTTCGCCTCGATCGTCGCCGGCCGTCCAGCGGAGATCGACCTGCGCGGGTTCAAGCTGCTCGGCGCGCGGCTCTTCACCAAGGACATGGCCTTCCGGCAGGACGAGCGCGAGACATTCGGCCTGTCGGGGATGCTGCCCGACCGCGTGCAGACGATCGAGGAGCAGGTCCAGCTCGAGTGGGAGCACGTCTCGCGCAAGGAGGATGTGCTCGAGAAGTACATCGGGCTGGCGGCCCTGCAGGACCGCAACGCCACACTCTTCTACCGGCTGCTGGCCGAGCACCTGGAAGAGCTGATGCCGGTGGTCTATACGCCCACGGTGGGCCAGGCCTGCCAGCAGTTCAGCCACATCATCCGGCGCACGCGGGGCATCTGGATCACGCCCAACGACATCGACCGCATCCCGAGGCTGCTGCGCAACTCGCCCTATGCCGACGTCCGCCTCATCGTCGTCACCGACAACGAGCGCATCCTGGGCCTCGGCGACCAGGGGGCCGGCGGCATGGGCATCCCCATCGGCAAGCTGGCGTTGTACTCGGCCTGTGGCGGCCTGCACCCGTCGTTGACCCTGCCCGTCTCGCTCGACGTCGGCACCGACAACCGCACGCTGCTGCGTGACCCACTGTACATGGGCTACCGTGCCCGGCGCCTGCGGGGCGCCGCCTACCAGGAGCTCATCGAGGCCTTCGTGGCCGCCGTCGGGGAAGTGTGGCCCGGCTGCATCATCCAGTGGGAGGACTTCAAGGGTCCCAATGCGCTACGCATCCTGAGCCGCTTCCGCGACACGGTGCCCAGCTTCAACGACGACGTCCAGGGCACCGCGGCCGTCGCGCTGGCCGGCATCTATGCAGCAGCTCGGAA
>DATHSE010000256.1:0-11101 GCA_035464455.1 Anaerolineae bacterium
CAGGCGCTTCGGTGGTGAACACGATGATGCGCCGGAAGTCTGATGCGGCACCTGCGTCGGCTGCCTTGGCCGACAGGCGCGCTGCCCAGGAGACGGTCGCAGTGTCGTACGGATGCAGTCTGGCTGCTGTCTGCAACTCGGCCAGCGCACCCGTGTCTCCGGTCCAGGCATCGATGACGAGATCCGCCAGGTCGTTGCCATCGCCGCCGGCGAGCTCACGGGCCTCCTCGTCATCCCCGGCCATCAACGCCAGCTCCCACTGGCTCGGGCCCAGTTCCATCGCAGCTTCAAGGGCAGCCGGGAAGATGGCGGCCAGTGGCGACCCGCTCGTCCACACTGGATCGGCCGCAAGGGTAGGACGCGCGGCCAACAGGTCGGCCGCCTGCGCGACGGCCTCGTCGATCATCCCGAGTCGGGTGTAGAGGTCGACTGTCGCGATGGCGACGCTGGGGTCGTCACCGAAGCGCGACGCTCGCTCGAGGGCATCGACCACCTCGTTCGTGGGCGCGCCGGAACGGTGTCGCGCCAGGGCCAGGTTCAGCCACGAGTGCGGCAGCCCGTCTGCATCGGCTGCTGCCTCGAAGGCCGACGCAGCCACGCTCCAGTCGCCGGTGGCGGCAGCGCCGAGGCCGAGCGTCACCCGGTAGGGGATCATGTCGGGGTCTCCGGCCACGGCGGCGCGGGCCGGCGCCATGGCCGCCGCCCAGTCACCCCGGTCGATGGCCGCGACGGCACGCTGGTGTTCGATGGCGAACGACTCGATGCGGACCAGCGCGATCACGGCCAGCGCGGCAGCCGCGAAGACCGACACCGTGACGGTCGCATGGATCCGCGCCCGCGTTCGGGCTCCCACGTGCAGCCAGCGCTGCCCGAAGCCGTGGCGGCTGCCGGCATCGAGCACGGCGACGGGGATGGCCGCCAGGATGATGACGACGGGCAGGTTCGCGAACGAGTCGACGGTGGCATTGATGCTCAGGTAGACCAGCACGAACGTAGCCGCGAAGGCCCATCGCTGTCGCACCGGGTCATGGCCCCGCAGGGCCCGCATGATCAGCCATGAGAGGACGACGAGGGCGGCTGCCCCGGCCAGCATCCCGACGAGGCCTGATTCGGCCAGCGTCAGGACGTAGATGTTGTGGGGATGCGCGACGGAGATGTCGGGGTCGCCGGCCTCGCTGAAGACCATCCGACGGGCCGCCCAGTTGCCCGGTCCCTGGCCGAACAGTGGCGCATCCGCGAACATCCGCAGGGCGGTCGTGGCGTAGTACGTGCGACCGCCGTCGGCCACGATGGAGAGTCGGTCGAGCAGTGCTGGGATGAACACCACCATGGCCACAGCCAGGATCGCGAGCATCACGGCGGCGCCGGCCCGCAGTCGGCCATCACGCGCGGCTCGATGGACGTGGTCCCGACGGGTGAGATAGACAGCCACGCCGGTCACGACCAGCGCCCCGGCCAGCGCGAGCCACGCTCCGCGGGTCCCGCTCAGGAACACCGCCAACAATGTTGCCAGCGCGAGGGTCCCGACCACGAGGCGTCGCCGTCCCGTCGCCAACCCCGTGCCACCGGCGCCGCCAGCGGCGAGCAGCACCAGCACCGGTGCCACGATCGTCGGACCGCCGATGAGCATGCGCGTGTACGCCGGCCGGAGCATGGGTGGGTCCACGCGACCCAGCAGATCCCACCACTCCAGCCAGTGCCCCACCACGAGCGCGACGTAGGTGACGCTGAGCAGGATGCCAAGCCCGGCCAGCAGCCAGCCGATGCGCGCCTGCGCGTACGGTATCGCCAGGATGCGTACCAGGAAGAGGTACAGCGCGACGAGCAGCACCGCCCACGCCAGGTAGTCAAGCCCAAGCCGAGGAAAGGGTGACGTGAGCGAGGTCAGGGCAAGCATCCCGATCGGGATGAGCAGCGCCGGCCAGATCGCGCTGCGAGGTCGCCAGTCCGGCCTGCGCCACGCCAGCAGCGCCCACGCGAACAGGCCGGCCACGGCCACTCCGAGGTTGAGCAGCCGCAGCAGCGGCAGGTCGATGCCGGCGTAACCACCGCCCACGATGACGACGTAGGCCACGCACAGGATGAAGGCGGCCCATCCCACGAGCGCACCCCGCGACATCTGGCCCGTGGGCTCCATACTCGTGTGAATTCAGTCGGAGGTGACGTCCATCGCATCGCTGATGATGAGGCCTGGACGTCCCGGCGGCAGCAGGTCAACGGGCATCGCCCGTCGATAGGTGTACGTGCCGTAGTAGTAGGTGCCGGTGCCGAGCGGTGAATCGACCACCGGGTCGCGCTCCCCGTAGCCGACGGGGACAGTGATGGGTGCGTAGTGGGGACCAAGCCGGATGAGACGCCGATACTTCGTGGCGGCCTCCTCGTCGCCGACGTGCGCCGCGAGACGCGCCGCCAGCGACAGGCGCGTGGCATCGAGCGGGGTGGCATCGGCGGCGGCGTAGACCGCACCCAGGGCATCGGCATCACCGCTCCAGGCATCGATGATGTGGCCCTTGAGCGCAGCGTCGGGCTGATCGGCCGCCAGCGCGCGGGCCCGCTCCGGATCGCCGGACGCCAGCGCGATGTCCCACGCCTGGCCCGGAGCACGCTCGATGGCAGCGTCCACGATGCGCGCGAACCGGTCCACCCCCAGCTCCGCCTGCCACCTTGCGTCGGCGGCCAGGCTGGGTGCCAATGTCAACACCAGCGCGTAGGCGTCATCGGCCTCGCCGGCCGCGCCCACCTCGTCGTACACCTGCCCGGCGGTGAGGACGAGCGCCGCCTGCTGCTCGCCCAGGCGCAGCGCCTCGGTCAGCGACGCTTCCACGTCGCCACGCGGTCGATCGAGCGCCGCCTGCGCCCGGGCCAGGCCCAGCCACGCCGTGGGCAGGTCGTCGATCTCGGTCACACGACGGTAGGCCGCCTCGGCCTGCTCCCACTCCCCCGCCGCGGAGAGTGCCAGCGCCGCGGTCAGCTGGTAGACGCCGAACTCCGGGTCCGTCCTCGCCGCCTCGAGTGCCGGCGCCAGGGCAGCACCCCAGTCGCCCGTTTCCGCCGCTGCCACCGCCTGCCGGTGGGTGATCGCGGCCGACTCGGTCCGAACGAGCTGCAGCAGCGACGCCGCGCAGGCCAGCACGAGCAGGACGAGCGCCGCATCGCGCAGCCACCAGGCGGCGCGCCCGAGCGAGCGGGGCAGGCGAAGACCCTCCCGGCTGGTCGCGTCGAGGACCGCGATGGGCAGGCCCAGCAGCAGCGCCACGGTGGGGATGGTGTGCGTGTCCACGAAGACGTTGAGCCCGAGATAGGTGAGGCCGAAGACCGAGGCCCAGGCCCAGCGCCGACGCTCCGGATCATCGCCACGCAGGGCGCGCAGCAGCAGCCAGGCGACAGCCCCGAAGGCGACGAGGCCGGCGGCCAGGCCGACGATCCCCAGCTCGGCCGCGGTCTGGAAGTACTGGCTGTGCGCGTGCGGCTGATACCAGTCCAGCTCGCCCGGCTCGGTGAACGCGACGCGCCGGATCATCCACGAGCCCGGGCCGAAGCCCACCACCGGCGACGCCTCGAACATGCGCAGGGCGGTGGCCCAGATCTCCAGGCGGCCCCCGTCGCCACTTCCAAGCCGGGTGAGCATGGCCGGCCCCAGCAGGACCGCCACGACGACGATGACGATGGCGAGCGGGATCGCCGCCAGGCGCGCGGCTCGACTGCCACGGGCCCTGGCCAGGAGGTCGCGGCCCCGCGAATCGAGCAGTGCAATGGCGCCGACGACGACCAGCGTGCCGGCCATGGCCAACCAGCCGGACCGGCTGCCGGAGATGAAGGCGGCCAGCGCCAGCACCAGGATGAGCGCGGCGACGGTGACACGCCTCCCGCGGCTGGCGATGCCCAGGCCCCCGATGGCGGCGGTCGTCATCAGCACCAGCACGGTCATGACCACGCTGGGACTGCCCCACGTCATCCCCAGCAGGGCCGGCCGGAACGGCGGCAGCCGGATCTCGCCCACGAGTCCCCACCATTCGATCCACAGCTGCACTGACCAGACGATGTATGCGCTGCCCAGGACGAAGGCGATGGCGGCCATGGCACCGCCGATGCGGGCGCGGGCGTAAGGCAGCGTCATGATGCGTACGAGCAGCAGGTAGAGGGCCGTGAGCAGCACGGCATAGGCGAGGAAGTCCAGGCCGATGCGATAGTGCTCGGAGAACGAGATCGAGAGCGCGAAGGCCACGAGCGGCGCCACGAAGGCCGGCCAGATAGCGGTGGTCGGTCGCCAGCCTGGGCGTCGCCAGGCGACGACGAGCCAGACGATGAGCGCGACGGCGAGGATGGCCAGGTTGAGGAGCCGCGCGGCCGCCACGTACATGCCCAGCCAGCTGCCGCCGATGGCCAGGGCATAGAAGAGCAGCATCACGAACCCGATCCAGCCCAGCAGCGCGAGCCGGCCCGGGGACGCGTTCGGGGTCGTGCTTGAGGTCGTCGGGTGATCCAGGGCCGTCACGCGCGCTGGCCTCGCGCCGCGGACAGGGCCCACCCTCGCCCCGTGGACACGCCGAAGGAGCGGACGCCGGTCACGGGCAGCGAGGCGCGCTGGCACGCTACGCGCGTGAGACTGCTGGCAGGCGACATCACGTTGCCGAGTGTGGACGCCCTGGTCGACGCTGCCAATAGTGCTCTGGCGCGCGGCGGCGGAGTCGATGGGGCTATGCGTGCATGAGCCACGGGAATCACGAAGCCGGACCAGGAGACCCGGCCCGGCGTTCGCTTCGGCAGGCGGAGCGTTAGTTGACTGTCACCGTCAGCGGCCGCATCCAGGAGCCCCGGTTGCCCTTCTTGTCCGTCGCTCGGACGCGGAACTGGTGGCTGCCCCTCGTCAGCTCCGTGGTGAGCTGCCTGGACGTGGTCAGCGAGCGCAGGGTGCGCCACTCGCCGTTGGCGCGGCGATACTGGACGCTGAAGCCGCGCAGGCCGGCCGTCCCGGTCGCGAGCGGGCGGTCCTTGCCCCACCAGCGCACGGTGACGGGCCGGGGGCCGCTCGTGGCTGCCACGGCGATGCCGGTCTCCGAGCTGACCAACCCTGCCACGGGCGGGGTGTGGTCGCGCTGGTTGGCGAAGACGATGGTGTAGAAGGTTTCGGCACCATCCCTGACGATGCCGACACCGGCGTAGTTGTAGTCCTTGTAGAGCATGTTCCAGCGATGCCCCGGCGAGTCCTTCCACCAGTCGATCATGGCGCTCGGCCCATCGTCGAGGTTGACGTACTTGACCCAGCCGATGTTCTCGCCCCAGAAGTGGTTCTGGACGGATCGGCGTCGCAGCAGGTCGCCGGCATCGACGCCCGCGGGAGAGCTGTGGGCGAAGTACTGCTCGTTCTTCATCGAGCGTGAGCGTTCGCGCGCGACCAGGCGGACTCCACCTGCCATGCGCAGCGGCTTCAGGCCGTGGTTGGCGCGGAACCTGTTCACCTCCGCCAGCACCTGCCATTCCGCAGCCCTGACCGCGGGCGGCGCCTCCGGTTCGGCCATCGCCGTGGCGGCAGGAAGGAGGGTCAGCAGCATCGCCCCCGTGAGCGCTGCCGTAACCGCTCGACGGATGGGGATGGGATGGAATGTGGGCATGGCGCGACTCTCCCCGTCAGGGCGCTCGCCGACTGCCACACGCGGGTACTACCGGGGGCGCGACCACCGGGGGGCCGGACCGGCACGGACCGCACCAGAGCCCACCACGGCCCGGATCGGGCCACGGCGAATGTGTGGACTGGGGTACGGTCCGCTAGCCATGGAGTGCTGACGGTGCAGAGCGGAGGACAGATGGCGAGGCGGGACGAGCCGGCGCTTGGCGTGGCCCGGTGCGTGACCTAGCCGGCAGCCTCGGGTGACGGGCTGGCGCTTGCCGCCGGCAGCGTCGAGTCGAGCACAGGCAAGGCAGCCGGAGCACCCGCCACCAGGGGGACCATCGATGGCGCGGGCGTCGGGAATGGCGCCCGTCCTTCGATCAGGTTCGCCACCGGCTCCGCGAGGTGGTCCATGTAGCTGGCCGTGACGTGGTGGCGGTCACGGAACACCACGATGTCATCGACCACGACGGGACAGCTGCCGTTCTGGCACAGCACGGCGTTGAGCGACAGCACCTCCGCACCGGCCTCGGCGGCAGCGGCCGACTCGAGCGCGGCATAGTCGCGGTCGATGACGAGGCTGGCCGGCGGGTCGCAGGTGGAGCGCCGCCGGTCGGCCAGGCAATCCACCGGATCGAAGTTCAGGAACGGCATCTCCGCCAGCAGCACCACGCGCTCGGCGCGCGCATCGAGCGCCTGCAGCAGCTCGGTGAGCTTCTGCTGCCAGTAGGTGTAGGCCTGGTTGCTGCGGATGATGTTCCCGTTGCTCCACAGCTCGTAGTCACGTGAGCTGCCCACGAAGACCGTCTCCGGCTCGGTCCGCTTGATGCGTTTCAGCAGCGACTCGCGCCACTCGTAGCACTCGTCGTACTGGCGCAGCAGCTGGCGCTCCCACAGCGGCACGTCGGCCACGCTGCAGGCCGACTTGGTATGCACCTCCAGGCGACGTCCGCGTTCGGCGGCGTAGGCATCGAGCGCCGGCACCCACTGGGCCGCGTGCGAATCGCCGATGAGGAAGATCGTCTGCTCGCCCTCGAGGTCGCCGTACACGCAATCGTCGCGCGGCTCGGAGGCCCGGTGGTCGAGATGGCAGCCGTCGGAGTAGTTGCGTGGCAGATCCTCCCGCACGCCGGCCAGCTCCAGCACCAGCGGGTCGCGAGGCAGGAGGTTCGCCGGCAGGCTGATGGCGCCACTCATGACCAGCGCCACGGCGCCGACCGCGACGGAGGCCGCGAGTCCCAGCTGGATCGAACCGCGTGAACGCCGGGCCAGGCCGTCGGAGCGACGGAACGGCTGCTCCACCAGCTCGGTGCTGATGGCGGCCAGCACGATGGCGGCACCGGCGAGGGCGATGCGCATACCCAGCCCATCGTTCTCCATGGCGATGGGGACGAGGATCAGCAGCGGCCAGTGCCACAGGTACAGCGAGTACGAGATGCGCCCCAGGTAACGTGCCACGGGGTTGGCGAGCAACACCCTGCCGGGCAGTGTGGATCCCCGCACGCCACCGACGATGACGAGCGTGGCGCCGGTCACGGGCAGCAGCGCCGCGACGCCGGGGAAGGCCGTCTCGGTGCTCAGCACGATGACGCTGGCGACGATGAGCGCGAGGCCGACCATCACCGTGATGGGAGCGACGATCCGCGGCAGACGTGCCGGGATGCGCAGCAGGCCGATGGCGACGAGGGCACCGGCTGCCAGTTCCCACGCACGCGTCACGGGTGAGAAGAACGCCCACGGCTGGGAGATCTCGGTCAGGTAGAGCGAGACGCCGAAAGAGACGAGGGCGAGGGCCACGAAGAAGAGGCCCACGAGGCGCAGCGGCAGGATGCGCGTGGCTGCCAGCAGGATCAGCGGCCACATGAGGTAGAACTGCTCCTCGACGCCCAGCGACCAGTAGTGCAGCAGCGGCGAGGGGGCCTCCAGCGCCAGGTAGTCGGCCGCCTCGAAGGCGAAGCGGAAGTTGGCCACGTAGAGCGCGGAAGCGGCGGCATCACCGGCGATCTCCGTCAGCCGCAGCGGCGTGACGATGACGATCGAGGCCGCCAGCGTCAGCACGATGACGAGGAGTGCGGCCGGCAGGAGGCGTCGCATGCGCCGGGCGTAGAACCGCATCAGATCGACCTTGCCGGTCTCCTCCCCTTCGCGCAGCAGCAGGCCGGTGATGAGGAAGCCCGAGATGACGTAGAAGACGTCGACACCGATGTAGCCGCCGTCGGCGAAGGGCAGGCCGATGTGGAACAGCAGCACGGCGATGACCGCGACCGCGCGCAGCCCCTCGATGTCGGGCCGGAAGTGCGGGCGCTTGGGCTCCGTGACCGTGGCCGCGGGCACGGACGTGTCGGGTGTACCCATCAGGGCGAACGGCCCCGGCCGCAGCCTGATCTCCGCTGGTGGTGGGCTGGCGTACGGCCCCGCTACCGGTGGCGGAGCAGGCGGCTGGTAGGGGGCCATCGGCGGATAAGCCCGTGGTGGCGGGCCCGGCGCAGCAAGCGGGTCATCCAACGGGTACGGCGGCAGCGGGGACGGAGGCCGGACGTCGGGCGGCGGTGGCGGTGGGGGCGGTGGGCCGGGCACGGCGGACGGCCAGGCATCTGCCGGGATCGCCATCGGTGGAGTTGGCGGTGGCGGGGGGCTCGCCTCCGGCGCGACCGGCGGTGGCGGCACAGCGTCCAGGGCGTGATCGTCGACCCTGTGGTCTGCGCTGGGCCACTCGACCTGCTCGCGGCGGTCCCGGCTACCTCGATCCTGTGCCAGGTCCTCGCTGGGCCACTCCACCTCGCGGCGGCGCTGGTCGTCGGTCATCGCGACAGGGGGCCGGCGGCACGCGGGCAGGGCCGGACGGCACCAGGCAGGCAGTCCATGGGGCAGAAGGCTGAGCGAACGGCTCCGTATTGGGAATGGCCCGTTCGGTGCAGGCGCACCGATACCAATTCCGCGGCGGTCTGGGCGGCACCGGTCGCAGGCATTCCCATCCGGCGCCATCATAGGGGCGTGGACTCCGCGCCGACCGGAGCCCAGCCGCAGGAGATGATCATGGCCGACACCATCGCCGACAACGTCGCTGAGGCGGTGCCGTTCACCGGCTTCTCGCCCGACGCGCTGCAGTTCCTGGCCGACCTTGCCGCCAACAATGACCGTGCCTGGTTCCAGCCCCGCAAGGCCGACTACGAACGGCTCATCAAGGCGCCGCTCGAGGCGCTCTGCGTCGCGCTCGCCGATCGCTTCGACCAGCTCCGCCTGCCGCTCGAGGCCGACCCCAAGCGCTCGCCCTTCCGCATCTACCGTGACGTGCGCTTCAGCAAGGACAAGTCGCCCTACAAGACCGCGCAGGGCGCGGACTTCCCCTGGCGAGACTCACGCGACGACGAGAAGCGTCCTCGCGGCGCGGTGGGCGGCTACTTCCACCTGGAGCCCGGCAACGTCTTCGTCGGTGGCGGCATGTGGCATCCGGAGCCCGCACGACTGGCAGCCTTCCGCGAGAAGGTCGACCGCGATCCGAGCGCGGTGTTCCGAGCCATCGAGGACACGCGTTTCGTGTCGGTCTTCGACTCGGTCACGGGAGAGTCGCTCACCCGCAACCCCAGGGGCTTTGCCAGCGACCACCCCTATCCACGCCTGCTGCGGCTCAAGGACGTGGTCTTCAGCCGGCGGATGTCCGACCACGAGGTCTTCTCGCCGGAGCTGCCCGATACCATCGCCCACGACCTCGATGCCGCTCGGCCGGTGCTGCTCTTCCTCGACCAGCTGGCTTGAGCGCCCGAGCAGCCGGCTTGAGCGCAGGGCATTCGGAGGGACGGCTCAGGTCCTGCTGAGCCGACGACCGATGGCCAGCACGTCATCCACCAGCAACTGCACGTGCGCGCGGTCGTTGCGCGGATTGATGTAGCAGGCCCGGATGGCGAGGGCGCCGTCGACGCGGGTGCTTGAGGGCAGCGACCGGCCCACCCGTCGCAGCTCGGCAAGGATGCCCTCGTTGAGCGTATCGACACGCTCACCGTCTTCCCAGCCGGCCGGTCGGTAGCGGAAGCAGCAGATCGACAGCTGCGGCTCTGACAGCAGCTCCAGCTCTGGCTCGGCGCGCGCTCGTGCCGCCACCATGCGGGCGAAGTCGTTGTGTCGCCGCACGCGCTCTCGCATGCCCTCGGCGCCGATCTCCTTGAGCACGGCCCACACCGCGATGCCGCGGCTGGGCGTGGAGAAGTCGACGCCCCAGTCCGGCGTGCCACCGCCCAGTGACGACCAGGTCGAATCGCCGTCGCCCGGCTCGGGCTCCTGCTGGCGCTCGCGATCGTAGTGCCCCGGCTCGATGGTGAAGGCGCGCGCGAGCAGCTCACCGTCGCGACAGATGGCGAGGCCGGTGCCCACCGGCGCTGCCAGCCACTTGTGCGGATCGACGGCGAAGGAGTCGTAGAGCGAGCGGTCCCCGTAGGCCGGCTCGACACGCTCATCGAGCACACCCCAGCCACCGTACGCGCCATCGACATGGAACCAGATGTCGTGCTCCCGGGCGATCGCCGCCATCTGCGCTAGCGGGTCGACGATGCCGGTGTTGACATCACCGGCGTTGCCCACGATGGCGACCGGCGTGCGTCCGGCTGCCACGTCCTGGCGGATGAGCGCCTCCAGCTGGCGCAGGTCGGCTCGACGCTCGCGATCCAGCCCGACGAGGCGGATGTTGGCGCGACCCAGGCCCAGCACGCCCATGGCACGCGTGACCACGTGGTGCGTCTCCGGGCTGGCGTACACGCGCGGCTCCGCCATGGCCGCGATGCCGTCCAGCGCCGGGTCGAGACCCAGCTTCTCCGCCGCGTGCTGCCGCGCAGCGCCGATGCCCACGAGGTTGGCCGTGGAGCCACCGGAGGTGAAGGTGCCGATGTAGGAGTCGGGGAAGCCCAGCAGCTCGATGAGCCAGCGCACCGCCATGACGTCCAGATGGTTGCCCGGCTGCAGCCACCAGCGCTGCGGGCTGGCCACCGCCTGGGCCAGGTGCCCGGCCGTGGCCGTGGTGGATGGCGCAGTCGTGACCCAGGCGGTGAAGCCCGGGTGGCCCACCCGCAGACCTCGCGGGATGACCACGTCACGCAAGAGCTCGATCACGGCCTCGGCACCGGCGCCTTCCTGCGGCAGCGGCTCGTCCAGCAGGGGTGCCCACTCCGAGCGGCGCGGCGCCCCGTCAGGTCCCTCGAACCGGTTGAACTGCTCCAACGCGGGCAGCAACGCGGCCAGGGCTTCGTCGAGTCGGTCGGTGCGCGCGACATCGGGATCGCCCGCAGGTCGTGCGGGTGCCAGAGGTCGAACGTGGTCGGGCGGTCGGTCGGTCATGGCTGGGGGATTCTAGGCGTCGAACGGACCGTCGCACCGGTTAGTCTGGCGTCATGGAGGCGACCGCCCTGCCGATCCTGGAGCTCAGCGCGGTGTTCCTCGCTCGCTAGAAGAAGACCAGCACCACCACCGAGATGACGCCGCCGACGAGCCCCGCGGCCATGGGGT
>DATHSE010000257.1:0-5422 GCA_035464455.1 Anaerolineae bacterium
CCGACACGCCCGACCCGCTCGCGGGCTCCTACTACGTCGTGTCGCTGACCGACCAGCTGGAGGCCGCGGCGCAGGCGTACCTTGACGAGATCGACGCCATGGGTGGCGCCATCGCCGCTATCGACCGTGGCTATCAGCAGCGCCACATCCAGGACGCGGCCTATCGCGTGCAGCGCGAGATCGAGGCCGCCGATCGCATCGTGGTGGGTGTCAACCGCTTCACCGACGATGAGGTCGTGACGCCTGCCCTGCAGCGCATCGATCCAGCGCTGGAGCGGGAGCAGGTGGCGCGGTTGCAGGCGCTGCGCAGCGCCCGCGACGAGACCGCCTGGGGGTCCGCGCTCGACCGGCTCGAAGCCGCCGCCCGCGGCACCGACAACGTCCTGCCGGCGATGATCGACGCGGTGAAGGCCCAGGCGACGCTGGGCGAGATCAGCGACCGGCTGCGCGCCATCTGGGGCGAGCACCGCGAGGTCGTCACCGTCTAGGAGGGAACATGGTCGAGGTCGCAGGTCGCACGTTCAGCCGGGTCCATCACGTGGCCTACATCGTGCGCGACATCGAGGCGTCGCTGGGCTTCTACCGCGACACGCTGGGGCTACCCGTGGGCCTGGTCCTGCCCATCGAATCGGACGAGGTCATCGTGGCCTTCCTCGAGATCGGCGAGTCCAAGATCGAGCTGGTGCAGCCGACCTCCAGCACCACCGGCGTGGCCCGATTCCTCGAGAAGAAGGGGGAGGGCTTCCATCACGTCTGCTTCGAAACGCCGGACGTCGACGAGACGCTGGCGGACCTGGCGGCCAAGGGTGTCGAGATCATCGACGCGCGGGCGCGCAAGGGTGCGGAGGGGCCGGTGGCCTTCATCCACCCGCGCTCCTGCAACGGGGTGCTCACCGAGCTGATCGAGGCACCCGGGGGTCCCGCCTGGGACCGCCTGGGCTACGAGGGCGACCCGCTCGCGGGCTAGCCTGGGCAGCCACCGGGAAGTCGCGTTGGTGCGCTGTCGTCCGCTGCGCGCCATGGCCTTCAGTCGGGTGCGATCCCAGCCTCGATGAGCATCTGCGGGATCTGCGTGGGTGATGCGGCCACGCGGATGCCGGCCCCCTCGAGGGCGCTGATCTTGGCCTCGGCGGTGCCGCCGGAGCCGCTGATGATGGCGCCGGCGTGGCCCATGCGGCGGCCGGGGGGCGCGGTGCGGCCGGCGATGAAGGCGACCATGGGGGTGTCCGGCATGTTCGCTCGCTTCCACTCGGCGGCCGCTTCCTCGGCGCCGCCGCCGATCTCGCCGATGAGCACCACGCCCTCGGTATCGGGGTCGGCCGCGAACAGCTCGAGCATGTCGATGAAGTTGCTGCCGTTGATGGGATCGCCGCCGATGCCGACGCAGGTCGACTGGCCGATGCGGGCATCGGTCATGGCCTGCACGACCTCATAGGTCAACGTGCCCGAGCGGCTCACCAGGCCGACCCGCCCGGGGCGGTGGATGGAGCCGGGGATGATGCCCACCTTGGCCTCGCCGGGCGTGGTGGCACCGGGGCAGTTGGGGCCGACCAGGCGAGCACCGCGGGCCTCGACCTCGGCCACGACGGCGATCATGTCCAGCGCCGGGATGTGCTCGGTGATGGCGAAGATGGTGCGGATGCCGGCGTCGAGCGACTCCATGATGGCGTCGGGCGCGGCGAAGGCGGGCACGAAGATGACGGAGGTGTCGGCACCGGTCGCGCCCACGGCGCCGGCGCAGGTGTCGAACACGGGCACGGCGCCATCGAGCGCGGTCTGGCCACCCTTCCCGGGCGTGACGCCGGCCACGATGTTGGTGCCGTAGGCGAGCATCTGGCCGGCGTGGAAGCCACCCTCGCGACCGGTGATGCCCTGCACCAGCAAGCGCGTGTGCTTGTCGATGAGGATGCTCATGCGGCGCTCCCCGCCAGCTCGACCGCCTTGGCCACGGCTTCATCGAGCGACTCGGCGCTGACGATGTCGTCACCCGCATCCTTCAGGATCTCGGCCGCGATGTCGGCGTTGGTGCCCACGATGCGCACCACCATGGGCACGCTGCGGGTCTGCCGGGACCGCGCCTCGACGAGGCCGCGGGCGACCTCGTCGCCACGGGCGATGCCACCGAAGATGTTGACCAGGATGGCCCTCACCGACGGGTCGCTGAGGATGAGCCGCATGGCCTGCGCGACCTTGTCGCTGCGCGCGCCGCCGCCGATGTCGAGGAAGTTGGCGGGCTCACCACCGGCGCGCTTGACCAGGTCCATGGTGGTCATGGCCAGGCCGGCGCCGTTCACCATGCAGCCGATGTCGCCGTCGAGGCGGATGAACGACAGGCCGGCGGCGCGAGCCTCGATGTCGGCCGGGTCCTCCTCGTCGAGGTCGCGCATCTGCTCGTGGCCGGGGTGGCGGCCGAGGGCGGAATCGTCGAGCGTGATCTTTGCATCGAGCAGCTGCAGCGTCTCCGCCGGGCCGTCCGGGCCGTCCTCGCGCACGATCGCGAGCGGGTTGATCTCGACCAGGTCGGCGTCCTCCTCGAGCATGACCCTGACCAGTCCGGAGCAGATGTCGACCGCCTGCTTGAGGTGGTCGCCGAGCCCCAGGCGGAAGGCCATCTCGCGCGCCTGGAACGGCTGCAGGCCCAGGTGCGGGTGGGCGTGCACCCGGATGATGGCGGCGGGATCCTCCACCGCCAGCGTCTCGATCTCGACGCCGCCCTCGGCCGAACCCATCAGCAGGATGCGTTGACGGCCCCGGTCCAGCACGGCTGCGAGGTAGAGCTCGCGGACGATCTCGGCGCCGGGGGCGACCAGCACACGGCGGACGGTGATGCCCTTGATGTCCATGCCCAGGATGGCATCGGCGACCGCTTCAGCCTCGTCCGCGGTGCGCGCCAGCTTCACACCCCCGGCCTTGCCGCGGCCTCCTACGAGCACCTGGGCCTTCACCACCACGGCTGCGGCTCCATCCTCGAGGTAGGCCGTTGCCTGGGCACGGGCCTGCTGCGGCGTGGATGCCACCGCGTACGGTGGCACCGGCAGGCCGGCACGGGACAGCAGGGTCTTGGCGTGGAATTCCTGGAGTTTCACGGGCGACATCGAGCATAGCGTGGCGCCGGCGCGGACGTAGCGTGGCGCCGGCGCGGACGTAGCGTGGTGCCGGCGCGGACGGGGTTGCCCCTCGGGCGGGTGACGATGCGATACATTACGAGTCAGCCGACCGCCCAGTCCGACCAACCGCCATGACAGGGGATGGAAGCGTCTCGATGAAGCCCGCGCTGCTGTCGCCGACCCGCGTCCGCCGCTCATGACCGCGTCCGAGCAGGTCGAGCAGGGTCGTCGCGTGGAGGCGCGGCCATCCACCAAGCCGCCGGGCAGTGCCAGCCGCGGCTTCGGCACCACCATGCGGGTGGACCGCTGGGTCATCAAGCCGGGTCTCATCGCTTTCGGCCTCCTCGCCTTCATCGCCTACGCCACCGTCTCGGCGGTCTTCGGCATCCCCTACTTCGGCGTGGATTACGCAGCGCAGGGCTACCACTCGCCGTTCTTCGGCATCGTCATCGGCGAGACCGTGCTGCCGGCCTGGTTCAGCCCCGCCATCCTGGTGCTCTGGATCCAGATCTTCTTCCGCGGCACCTGCTACTACTTCCGCGGTGCCTACTACAAGGCCTTCTTCATGGATCCGCCAGCCTGCGCCGTGGGCGAGCCGACGGTCCACCGCAAGTACGGCATGGAGAACCGCTTCCCGTTCATCCTCATGAACGCCCACCGCTTCGCGCTGTACCTGGCCTTCATCCCGCTGGCAGTGCTGTGGTGGGACCTCGTCCTGTCGCTGTGGCACGACGGCGGCCTGCGTCTCGGCCTCGGCGTGTTCCTCATCGCGGCCGACGCCATCCTGGTCAGCCTCTACGTCTTCTCCTGCCACTCCTTCCGCCACCTCGTGGGCGGCGGCATCGACTGCTTCAGCTGCACCGCCAACACGAAGCGCCGCCACGGCATCTGGCAGCGCGTGACCGCATGGAACCAGCACCACGGCCTGTGGGCCTGGGCCAGCCTCTTCAGCATCGTGCTGGTCGACCTGTACGTGCGTGCCCTCGCGCTGGACATCATCAACACCGGCACGCCGGTCATCGGAGGCTTCCTGTAGACCGGTGATCGAGACCCGACCACACGACGTCCTCATCATCGGCGCGGGCGGCGCCGGGCTGCGAGCCGCGGTCGCCGGCATCAACGCCGGCCTGTCGGTGGGCGTGGTCTGCAAATCGCTGCTGGGCAAGGCCCACACGGTCATGGCCGAGGGCGGCATGGCAGCATCGCTGGCGCACGTCGATGACCGCGACAGCTGGTCCACCCACTTCCGCGACACGATGGTGGGGGGCTACCGGCTCAACAACCCGCGCATGGCGGAGCTGCACGCCAAGGAGGCACCCGATCGCGTCCGCGAGCTGGAGGAATGGGGCGCGGTCTTCGACCGCACCGCTGACGGCCGCATCCTGCAGCGCCCCTTCGGCGGTCACACCTACCCGCGGCTGGCCCACGTCGGCGACCGTACCGGTCTCGAGCTCATCCGCACGCTCCAGGACCGCAGCGTGGCGATCGGCGCGCAGGTCTACCAGGAGGTCATCATCACGCGCCTCTCGATGGGCAGGCACGGGGTCAACGGCGCCATCGGCTATCGGCGCATCGACGGCACGCCCATGGCCTTCCCGGCGAAGACCGTCATCCTCGCCACGGGCGGGGCCGGCCGTGCCTTCGCCGTCACCTCCAACTCGTGGGAGTCGTCAGGCGACGGCTACGCGCTCGCGTACCGCGCCGGCGCCGAGCTCATGGACATGGAGTTCGTGCAGTTCCACCCCACCGGCATGGTCCACCCCGCCGGCGTCAAGGGCCTGCTCGTGACCGAGGCCGTGCGTGGTGAAGGCGGCATCCTGCGCAACGCCGAGGGCGAGCGCTTCATGTGGCGCTACCTGCCGGAGTCCCGGCGGGACGAGTACGCCGCCACCGACGAGGAGGCCCGCGCCTGGGTCGACGACCTCACCGAGGGCCGCCAGAGCAGCCACCGCCGACCTCCCGAGCGGTCCACCCGCGACAACGTGGCCCGCGCCATCTACACCGAGGTCAAGGAAGGTCGCGGGTCGCCCCACGGCGGCGTCGTCCTCGACATCAGCTATCTGCCGCCCGAGCGCGTGCGCGCCAAGCTGCCCTCGATGTACGAGCAATTCAAGGAGCTGGCGGACGTCGACATCACGGCCGGGCCCATGGAGGTCGGGCCGACGATGCACTACATCATGGGCGGCATCAAGACCGACTCCGACGGCGCGACTGAGATTCCCGGTCTCTACGCCGCGGGCGAGTGCGCCAACGTCAGCGTCCACGGCGGCAACCGCCTGGGCGCGAACTCGCTGCTCGACACCGTGGTGTTCGGC
>DATHSE010000258.1:0-4788 GCA_035464455.1 Anaerolineae bacterium
CTCGCGTCCGAGCTGCACCGGCGACGACGCCCTGGCCTGCTCATCCTCGATGACGTCCACCGCCTCGTGGACCGGACGTGCCTCGATGCCCTCGCGGCACTGCTCGAGCTCCTGCCTCCCGGGTTCCAGGTCGCCATGGCCGCGCGGGCGACCCCGCTCCTGCCCCTCGGACGGCTCCGGGTCGACCGACGGCTGCTCGAGATCGGACGGGATCAGCTGGCATTCGATGCGGAAGAGGCGGAGATCCTTGCTGCCCGCGCCGGGTATCGCCTGAGCCGTGAGCAGGCGGAGACGCTCGTCGAGCGCACCGAAGGCTGGGCAGCTGCGATCTACCTCGCGTCCCTCGCCCGCAGTCGGGGTGGGTCCGCTGGCGCTGAGCCGGCCGACGTCTCGGGTCGTGAGAGCTATATCGCAGATTACCTGCGGTCCGAACTCATGCAGCGCCTCGCGGAGGATGACATCAGGCTGCTCACGCGGACGTCGATCTTCGAGGGCGTGGAGCCGAAACTGGCCGAGATCACCGCCGAGCTGCCGGACGCTCCGGAGCGCCTGCAGAGGCTCGCCAGTGCCAACCTGCTTATCAGCGAGGTCGCCGGGCCCGAGGCCTCCTACCGCTACCACCACCTGCTGCGCGATCACCTGCGAGCTGAGCTCCAGCGCAGGGAGCCCGCGGTCGAGCCGGAGCTGCACGGTCGCGCCGCGGCCTGGTACCTGAGCGCCGGGCGTGCCGAGCTCGCCATCGAGCACTCGATCGCGAGCGGAGATACCGACGCTGCTGCGGCCATCGTCGAGGAGGCAACCCTTCGGACCTGGAGCCTCGGACACGGCGACCGGCTCGAGCGCTGGCTGGCGAGCTTCGAGGAGGCGGTGTTCGAGCGCCACCCAGGACTGGCCGTTGCGGCGGCACTCGTCCATTCCCTGAGCGGCAGACCCGAGGCGACCGATCGCATGGCCGACATCGTCGAGCGATCGACGTTCAGCGGCAGGCCCGCCATCGGGACAGCCTCATTCGAGTCCGCACGAGCGATCCTGAGGGCCGTGCTGGTTCGTGGCGGGCCCGAGGACGCCCTCGCCAACGCCGCATTCGCCGTCGCCGCCGAAGGACCGGGGAGCCCCTGGCGAACCCTCGCCTGCGAGGCGCTCGCTCTGGGCCACGTCATGTGCGGCGACGTCACCACGGCGGATGAGGCGCTCGCCGCTGCCGTCGATGCGGCTCCAGGCAGGGGCAGCTATGGGTTCTACGCCTTGGCGGTCCGGGCCAGCCTGGCCATGGCACGGCGAGATTGGGCTGCGGCGACACGATATGCGCGCGAAAGCCATGACCGCTTCGAACAGATGCAGTTCCCCGCGTCCGCGTCGTCCGTGCTCGCGCACGCCGTCGCAGCGCGGGTGGCCATCCATCACGGCGAGGTGGCGCGCGGTCGTGAGGAGCTCGTCCACGCCCAGCTCGTTCGACCGCTGGCCTCGTACGCGTTGCCCTCGACCACGGTCTTCGCGCTGCTGGAGGTGGCGCAGGCCTACCTCGCCCTGGCTGATCCGGCGGGTGCCGGCGCGGCCGTCGCCGAGGCCGAGCGCATCCTCAAGCGCCGACCCGATCTCGGGGCCCTCGCGGAGCAGCTCGCTGAGATGCGCCGACGTTCACACGGCTCCGCTGCGTCACTGGCCGGACCGTCCACGCTGACCCCCGCGGAGTTGCGTGTTCTCCCCATGCTCTCGACCCATCTCAAGTTCGAGGAGATCGCCGCGCGCCTGTTCGTTTCGAGGCACACCGTCAAGTCCCACGTGGTGTCGATCTACGGCAAGCTCGGTGTCTCGAACCGGGGAGAGGCGGTCGAGCGATCCATCGAGATCGGTCTGCTCGAGCCGTTCCCCGGGCTCCGGCTCACCGGAGCGGCATCCTCGGACCGGGCCCAGGACGGACGTCCGTCGCCGTGATGGCCGAGGAGAGCCGACGCCCCGGCCAGGTGGCACCCGGCTGGCGCCATCCGCGACCGGGGCCGCTGTCGATGGCTGGACCGGTCCTGCGCCTCGGGAGCAGGAGTGGACGGCCAGGTCGGTCCCAGCTGATGCCCGCCTGAGATCGTCGCCGGGGGCTCGCGACTCATCCGGATAGGGGGATGCCGGGACGAAGCGCGTGGCGCAGCATGACGTCTGGCTAACGTAGCAGATGGAGAGATCATGACCGAACGAACGCTCGATGAGCTTGGGCCTGTCGACTACCTGGTCGTCGAGTTCCCGGCCGGGCACCAGAACTTCACGGGGGAGGGCGCGGCCGAGCTGATCCGCCTGCATGACGCCGGCATCATCCGCCTGATGGACATCCTCATCCTCCAGAAGGCCGAGGACGGCACGGTCATGGCCCAGGAGCTGGGAGACCTCGACGAGCTGGGTGAGCTGGCCCGCATCGAGGCCGAGCTGGTGCAGACCCTGGCCGATGAGGATGTCGACCATCTGGCGGCCGCCATGGACCCGGGCAGTGTCGCCGGCGTGCTCGTCTACGAGAACCTGTGGGCAGCGCCGTTCGGTTCGGCCATGCGCCGGGCTGGTGGCCAGCTCATCGCCAACGGTCGCATCCCCATCCAGGCCATCATCGCCGCCGTCGAGGCCGACGCGGCGCTCGAAGCAGAAGGAGTCTGATATGCCAGGTCGTCCAGGACGAGGCGTCATCGGCGCCCCCGTCGCCAAGGCCGCGGTGGTGACCGCCGCCGTCACGCCGGGCCCCTCGCCGGTCGCCAAGGCGGCGGTCGTCGGTGCCGCCGTCTCTCCCGGCCCGTCGCCGGTCGCCAAGGCGGCGGTCGTTACCGCTGCTGTCACCCCGGGTCGCCGCCGCTTCTAGGCATCGACCGGTCAGTCGCACGAGAGGGCCCTCGGCTTCGGCTGGGGGCCCCGGGAACAGGTGAGGTGATGGACCAAGGCATGGGACACGACCGGACCGACGCGGCTCCACCGATCCTCGATGAGGCCGGCCGGCAGCTGCGGGCACCGTGGGCGGCGAGCGTCGCCGGGCTGCTGTTCGCGGGCCTCTTCACGGCTGCCCTGGTGCTTATGAGGGGCCAATCGCTGATCGACGCCACGGACAGCGAGCTGGCGGAGATCTTCGCGACCGGCGGGGACCTGGCCGGCGCCATCGGCGGCCTGTACCTCGCCCCCTTCGCGGGCATCATGTTCCTCTGGTTCGTGGCCGTCATCCGGGACCAGATCGGGGAGCGCGAGGATCGCTTCTTCGCCACCGTCTTCCTGGGCAGCGGCCTCATCTTCGTGGCCCTGTTGTTCACTGCCAGCGCCGTGGCGTCGGCCCCCCTGGTGGGTACCCGGTACCTGGGTCAGGCGGCTCCCACGGCCGCTGAGATCGAGTCTGCCCGCTCCCTCTCGTACACCTTGCTCTTCGCCTTCGCGACCCGTGCCGCGGCAGTCTTCCTGCTGGCCACGGCGATGATCGGCATCAGGAGCGCGACCTTCCCGCGCTGGTTCGCCTGGACCGGCTACCTGCTTGGGATGACGCTGCTGCTCGCCGTGGCGTTCTGGGACTGGATCGTGCTCGTATTCCCCGCCTGGGTCGCTGTCGTCAGCCTCTTCATCCTTCGCCGCGAGCGGAGCCGACAGGGCGCCTGAGCGCCCGCATCACTGCGCATCGCCCCGGCGCCTCATCCGCATGGGGGGCTGGAGTCCGCCCCTGCCGCGCGGTCAGCCGCCGCGGCGCATCAGGGATTGGTGGCCTGGACCAGGCAGGGCAACGACGGCCAGCATCCGCTGGTCATGACGCCGGCCCCTGGCTGACGGTAGAGACACGGCCGGCCTCGATGGCGGCGCGGTAGGCGCGGTGGTCCCGCTCGTTCTGGTCGGCGTAGGCCTCGGCGAAGTCCGCGATGGCGCCGTCGAAGGTGTCGGATGTGCCCAGGTACGCGGAGATGGCCACCGAGTCACCACTGCGGGCGTGGGCACGCGCCAGTGCCCAGGCGCAGATGCCGCCGTAGAAGCCGAGGCCCAGGGGCTGGAGCGTGCTGGTGTCCACGGAGCCCTTCATGTCCCAGAGCTGACGGACGTAGAAGTCGCGCCCCTCGCGTCCGCGCGTCCAGCCCAGGAAGATATCCGGTGTCGCCTGCATCAGGCGCTGACCGATGACGACGCGCTCACCGTGGTTGGCGCTCGAGCTCGCCGCGAAGTGCTCTTCGAGCACGGAAGCGGTGGCTTCCTTGGCCTGCAGGATGAGCGGGTCGTTCTCATCGCGCCCCTCGAGGATCATCACGAAGCAGCGCGTCCCGACGCTGCCCACACCGACGACCTTGAGGGCGAAGTCTGCGAAGCGATAGCGCTCCAGGAACTCGCGCCGGCTCTCGGCCATCGTGGCCCGATAGTCTTCGAAGACCGCGCGCAGCGCCTCGGCGCCCCCGGGGACCTCGACGCGCTGGATGACCGGCGGATCCTCGATGATGACGCGCTTGCCGTCCTGGATCTGGGTGAGCTTCGAGGCTGCTCGAAGCTGGTCGCGTCCGCGGGCCTTGCTGAAGACATCCTCGATCCGCGCGCGCCGCGCCGCGGCATCCTTCAGGCGAGCCAGTTGCGGTTCGGCAGCGGCGCGGATGTCGGCCTCGCTGATGTGCGAGTACCAGACGTCGATGAGTCGCATCGCGGCATAGCGGGCCATCCACTCGCGGTACGAACGCACCGCGGTCACGGTCGCCTCGCGGTTGCGGGCGGCGCTGAAGCCGTTGGCGCGACCGGCGATGACGACGCTGGCGGCGAGCCGCTTGACATCCCACTCCCAGGGGGCCGGCAGCGTCTCGTCGA
>DATHSE010000259.1:0-8750 GCA_035464455.1 Anaerolineae bacterium
CTCGACGAGCTCGAGCAGCTCCTCGTCGTCGACCATGTCGACCTTGTTGAGGAACACCACGATGTAGGGCACCTCCACCTGGCGGGCCAGCAGGATGTGCTCGCGCGTCTGGGGCATGGGCCCGTCGGTGGCCGCGACCACCAGGATGGCGCCGTCCATCTGGGCGGCACCGGTGATCATGTTCTTGATGTAGTCGGCGTGGCCGGGGCAGTCGACGTGGGCGTAGTGGCGGGCCTCGGTCTGGTACTCGACGTGGGCGATGGCGATGGTGATGCCACGCTCGCGCTCCTCGGGCGCGTTGTCGATGGTGTCGAAGGCGCGATACTTCGCGTCGCCCTTCAGGGCCAGGTACTTGGTGATGGCCGCCGTCAGGCTCGTCTTGCCATGGTCGATGTGACCGATGGTGCCGATGTTGACGTGGGGCTTGGTGCGCTCGAACTTCTGCTTGGCCATCCTGCTAATCCGCTTGGCCCCCGGACACACGCACCGGGCTGGTGGGCGGGTCGGAGGTGATCCGATGGAGCCCACAATGGGATTTGAACCCATGACCTCTTCCTTACCAAGGAAGTGCTCTGCCGCTGAGCTATGTGGGCGCGCTGGGCGATTGTGGGCTGGACAAGAGGACGCCGTTGGTGTTGGTGGGCAGGGAGGGAATCGAACCCCCACAGTCGAAGACGGCTGATCTACAGTCAGCGGAGCTCACCACCTGCTCAACCTACCCATGTTTCCGTGCGCCCCTCGAAGCCGAAGCCCCTGTGGTGAGGGAGGACACAGCATCCTCTTCAATTGGAGCCGACGACGGGACTCGAACCCGGAACCGGTGGTTTACAAAACCACTGCTCTACCAATTGAGCTACGTCGGCGGCGACGCCGAATGGTACCGCAGGAACGACAAGATCCGCAAGCGATGGGCCCGCGCCTCGTCAGGCGCGCTCGTCCGGTGGCACCGCAGGTGGTGCCTCGGGCAACAGGTCCTCGGCCTCGGCCTCGGCCGGTGCGGCTGTCCCCGGTCGGCGGGACGGCCCCTCGGGCTCCTCCCCGGGTGCCCCCTCCATGCGGGACGCCTCATGCACGCCGGATGCCCGCTCGAGACCTGGTCGATCCGCGGGCGCCGCTGGCTCCGCCGTGCCGGCTGGCTCCGCGGCCGCCGGCTCGGGCGCCGCTGGCTCAGCGGCTGTCAGCTCGTCGGCTGCGAGGTCTTGTGGCCGGCGATCGACCTCCGGGAGGTCACGCTGCGCGGCCGCCTCGAAAAGGAAGACCGAGCCGGCCACGGAGGCGTTGAGCGAGGCCACCTTGCCACGCATGGGGATGCGCGCCATGAGGTCGACCCGCTTGCGCACCCTGGCGTTGAGGCCACGCCCCTCTGAGCCCGTGACGATGACGATGGGGCCGCGCATGTCGACCTCGCGCACGGTCATGGAGGCGTCCCCGTCGGCGCCGATGACGCGAAGGCCACGCGTGTGCAGCTCGACCAGCCCAGCAGCCAGGTCAGGCATCGGTACCAGCAGGAGGTGCTCGATGGCGCCGGCAGAGGTCTTGATGGCAGCCGGGCTGATGGGCGCGGCCCCACGCGTGGGGAACATGACGCCGTGCACACCACAGGCCTCGGCTGAACGCAGCAGCGTGCCCACGTTCTGTGGATCCTCGAGGTGGTCGAGCGCCAGCAGGAAGGGTGGCTCGTGGCGCGACTTGGCCAACGCCAGCACCTCGTCCAGCGTGGCCCAGCGGCGGGGCGTCACCACCAGCGCGATCCCCTGGTGGCCATCGAACCCGCTGATGGCGGTGATGGTGCCGCCCTCCACCTCGACCACGGGGATACGCAGGGTGGTGGCGTGCAGCACCAACTGATCCAGCGCGGCCCGTCGTTCCGGCACCACCAGTAGCCGCTTGGCTTCGCGGCGGGCAGCGAACGCCTCCTCCACCGGCCGGCGACCGGCCACGATCTCCTCGTCCTCTGCCAGCATCTCCACCGGCACCGGGCCCATCGCGCGGGCCGGCGTTGGACGGTCGCGCCGCTCCCAGTCGCCGCGCGGAGCCCGCGGGCCGGAGTCACGTCCCCACTGCCCACGCGAGGGCGGGGGGCCAGGCCGTCGCTCGCGATGGCCATACTCGACCCGCCGCGGTGGACCGTCGTACGGGCGTCGCTCCGGGGGTGGACCGTCGCGACGCGGACCAGCACCCCGGTCGCGGTCTCCGTCGGCCTGGTCATCGCGTCGATAGGGGCGGTCATCCGGGCGTCCCGGTGGGCGCGGACCGTAGGACCGCCCGGCGGGCTTGCCGCCGTAGGGGCGTCCCGAGGGTCTGCCGCCGTAGGGCCGCTGGCCCGGTGGCGGGCCGGCTCGCGACTCTCCACGATGCGGCCCGGCGGGCTTGCCGCCTTGTGGCCGTCCAGCCGGTCTGCCGCCGTAAGGGCGTCCAGAGGGTCTGCCGCCGTAGGGCCGCTGGCCCGGTGGTGGGCCGTTGCGGGCTGACGGCCCACTGCCGGGCGGGCCATGGCGCGACTCGTCGCGGCCCTGCCCACCGGCATCAGCCCGGCCAGCGCCGTCAGCCCGGTCCTGTCCATCGCCGTCCCGCGGTCCGGGTTCGTCGGCGCGGTCGCGCGGCTCGTCGGTCATCGTCAGCTCCGTCGCCAGCGCTGGCCATCGGGCGTGTCCTCGACCACGAGCCCGGCAGCCGCGAGCGTATCGCGCAGCTCATCGCTACGCGCCCAGTCACGCCTGGCGCGAGCGGCGATGCGGGCCTCCAGCATGGTCACCAGCTCGGGCTCGAGCTCATCGTCACCCTCCTCCAGGATCGCCAGCACGCTATCGAGCTCCCGGATGGCCGCCGCGGCACGCCGAGCGTCGGCCGTCGAGATCGAGCGGGCCGCCATCCGGCTGTTGAGCTCGCGCACGAGGTCGAACGTCGCGGCCAGGGCCTCGGAGATGTTGAGGTCGTCACCCAGGCCGGCGATGAAGGCGGCGCGTGCAGCGGCTAGCACCGCCGGCAGCGAGTCGTCGTCGGGACGACCCTCGGCATAGGCATCGAGCGCCGCGACGGCGGTGTTGATGCGCTCGACGGCAGCGCCGGCAGCAGCCAGCGATCGCTGGCTGAAATCGAGCGGGGAGCGGTAGTGGGTGGCCATCAGCGCATAGCGCAGCGCCCGTGGGCTCGTGCCGGACTCGTAGACCTCGGCCGGCCGGCTGAAGTTGCCGCTGCGCTTGGCCATCTTGGCGCCGCCCATGCGCAGGTGCGCGCAGTGCAGCCAGGTGCGCACGAATGGCCGGCCCGTGGCCGCCTCCGATTGCGCGATCTCATCCTCGTGGTGGGGAAAGACCAGGTCGATGCCGCCGGTGTGGATGTCGAACGTCGGCCCCAGGTAGCGCATGCTCATGGCCGAGCACTCGACGTGCCAGCCGGGGCGACCCTCACCCAGCGAGGACTGCCAGCTGGGCTCCCCCTCCTTGGCCGCCTTCCACAGCGCGAAGTCACGGATGTCGTCCTTGTCGTACTCATCCGACGCCACACGCTCACCGCTGCGCTGCTGGTCCGGGTCGATGCGGCTCAGCCTGCCGTAGGCGGGCCAGGAGGCGATGCGGAAGAAGACCGAGCCGTCCTCGGCCTGGTAGGCGTGGCCCTTGTCGATGAGCGTCTCGATGAGCGCCACCATCTCATCGATGTGTTCGGTGGCGCGCGGCATGACGTCCGGCTCGGGAATGCCCAAGCGCACGAGGTCCTCGAGGAATGCGGCCGTGTGCTGCCTCGTCAGCTCCCCGATGGAGATGCCGGCGGCGGAGGCGGCGCGGATGATCTTGTCATCGACGTCAGTGATGTTCATCACCCAGGTGACGCGGTAGCCCATGAACAGCAGCGTGCGGCGCACCAGGTCGGCGAACACGAACGAGCGGAAGTTGCCGACATGAGCCGGGGCGTAGACCGTGGGCCCACAGCTGTACATGCGCGCATGACCGCGCTCGAGTGGCTCGAACAGCTCGGTCGCGCCGCCGAGCGTGTTGCGGAATCGGAGGCTCATCGGGACACCATGCTCACGAGGCAGGACGCGCTGATAGCGCGGCCCGCGCCCTCGTCGCCACTGAGGTTAGCGGTCGCGGCCTTGACCGACACGCTGGTCGGGGCGACTCCCAGCAGAGCGCCGATGGCGGTGGCCATGGCGTCGATCCGCGCTCCCCCCAGCCGTGGCCGAGCGCCGAGGATGGTGACGTCCACGCTCTCGATGGCGAGACCGGCCGAGGCGACGCGGTGCATCACCTCAGCCACCAGCTTGCGGCTGTCGATGCCACGCGTGGTCCGCTGGCCGGAGGGGAAGAGCCGCCCCAGGTCGCCGGCGCCCGCGGCCGCCAGCAGGGCGTCACAGAGCGCGTGGAGTACGACGTCACCATCGGAGTGTCCCTGCAGCCGCGGGGCGCCCTCGATCAGCAGCCCGCCGAGGCGCAGTCCATCGTCGGGGCCAAAGGGATGGCTGTCACTGCCATGGGTGACGCGTCGGCCGCTCCCCTCTCCCGCCAGCCGCCGGGCCAGAGCCAGGTCCTCGGGCAGCGTGACCTTGATGTTGTCCGCATCGCCGGCCACGATGGCCACGGCCACCCCGTCGCGAGCGAGGAGGTCGGCCTCGTCAGGGATCTCGTCCTCGTGGTGGGCGTGTGCGTCGACCGCGGCCAACAGCAGCTCCCGGCGGGCGCCCTGGGGTGTCTGAGCCCGATACAGCCCTGCCCGCTCCGCAGACGCAGTGATGCGCAGGCCGTCCACGCGCTTGAGGGCATCCACGACCGGCAAGGCCGGGATGGCGGCACGGTGAGCCTGGACCCCCGCCACCACGCGCGATATCAGGGCCGCAGAGACGAACGGGCGAGCCGCGTCGTGGACCAGCACGATGTCGGCAGTGGCAGCACGCACACCCCGGGCTACCGAGTCCTGGCGCCGCCGGCCACCCGGCACGATGATCGCCCCCAACTCCGCCAGCCAGGCTGTCGCACGCAACTCATCGAGGCGGTCGCTGCCGGCGACGACGATGACCCGCTGGATCTCGGGCGCGGTTGCCAGGGCTTCCACCGACCAGCGCAGGATGGGACGGCCGGCGATGGTCAGGTTGAGCTTGTCCTGCCCGCCCATGCGGCGGCTGCTGCCCGCGGCCACGATGACTGCGTCAGCGATCTGCTGCTGGATCACCCCTCAAGTGTGCCCCGCCGGGGCCCTGCGTGTCACACGCTGCCGCCGCCGCCGGCGGATCAGGAGTTCGGGGCCCGCTCGGCGAAGATCATGCGGCCCGCGACCGTCTGCAGGATGCGCGTGACGGTGACGTCGAGCTCATCCTCTATGTGCTCGCTGCCGCCCTCGACCACCACCATCGTGCCATCGTCGAGGAAGGCCACGCCCTGTCCGGGCTCCTTGCCCTCCTGCACGACCCTCACGTGCAGCTCCTCGCCGGGGAGGAAGGCCGGCTTGAGTGCGTTGGCCAGCTGGTTGAGGTTCATCACCCGCACGCCCTGCAGCTGAGCCACGCGGTTGAGGTTGTAGTCGGTGGTCAGGATCGCAGCGTCACGCTTCTGGGCCAGCGCCACCAGCTTGGCATCCACGGTGCTGACGGCGGGGTCATCCTCGGCGCTCATCTCGACCTCGACGCGGTGGTCCTTCTGCAGCACCGCCAGCACGTCCATGCCTCGCCGGCCGCGGTTCCTGCGCCCGGGGTGCGAATCGTCGGCGATGTGCTGCAGCTCGCCCAGCACGAAGCGCGGCACCACCAGCAGGCCGGACAGGAAGCCCGAGGCCACCACGTCGACGATGCGTCCGTCGATGATGGCGCTGGTGTCGAGGTAGCTGACCTGGGAGGGCCGCACGCTGACCTCGACCTCAGCCGTGCCGCGGCGGAACATGCCCAGCTCGCGGATGGAATCCCGCAGGTCGCGCCGCTTGGCCACCGTCAGGCCCATCATGCCCAGCGCCAGCACGATCGAGACACCGATGGGCAGCAGCAGGCCGGCCGGTCCGGGCAGGGTCGTCAGCGGCAGGCCCAGCAGGAAGCCCATCAGCAGGCCCAGGATGAGGCCGATGACGGCAGCCACGAACTCGTCGGTAGACATGTCGGTGACTGCCCGCATCAGCCAGCGGGCAGGCACCATGGTGATGTAGGGGGCGATGGCGAACCCGACCATGCCCCAGGCCACGATCCAGGCGGCCAGCAGCAGACGGCCCTCGGTCGAATCATCGAGCAGGGTGGCCGACGTACCGTCGAAGCCCGTGAGGGCGATGGCAAGGATGACCCCCAGCGCACCCCCCAGCAGGCGGATGAACTTCAACATGGCGATGGAACGCTACCAGAGGAAGCGTACTCCCGGGCTCTACCCAGAGGTACCGCTCGGCGGCTCGAAGGCGACCGCCAGCGCCTCGCGCAGCGTGGCGACGCGGACGAGCTCCAGCATCGCGGGCGGTGGCGCCCCGGAGGCCGCAGCCGCAGCCGCCGGCACGAGCGCGCGCCGGAAGCCGAGCCGTGCTGCCTCGCGCAGACGCCAGTCGAGCCCACGGACCGGTCGCACCTCGCCCAACAGCGACAGCTCGCCGCAGACGAGCATGTCCGCCGGAAGCGCTCGGTCGAGTTGCGATCCAGCCATCGCCAACGCCAGCGGCAGGTCGAGGGCCGGCTCGCTCACCGCCAGGCCGCCGGCGAGGCTGGCGTAGACGTCGCGGCCGCTGACGTCGATCCCGCCACGACGGGCCAGCACCGCGATGAGCAGCGCAAGCCGGTTGGCGTCGAGGCCGGAGACCGTACGCCGGGGCGGACCCATGCCTCCAGCCGGGGCCACCAGGGCCTGCACTTCCACCAGCAGTGGGCGGCTGCCCTCGAGCACGGCCGCCACGGCCACTCCAGGTGCCTCGCGGTGGCCGCTGCCGAGAAAGGCGGACGCGGTGTCGCGCACCTCGTGCAGCCCGTCCGAGGCCATCTCCATGACGCCGACCTCCTCGGTCGACCCGTGACGGTTCTTGAGCGCGCGCAGCAGCCGCAGTGAGCCGTAGCGGTCGCCCTCGAGCATCAGCACCACATCCACGAGGTGCTCCAGCGTGCGCGGCCCCGCCAGCGAGCCGTCCTTGGTGACATGGCCGACGAGCAGCACCGGCACCCCCAGCTCGCGCGCGAACGAGCCCAGCTGGACGGCCGATTCGCGCACCTGGCCGACCGAGCCGGGCGGTCCATCCAGGCCGTCGACCTCGACCGCCTGGATCGAATCGACGACGAGCAGCGCCGGTCGTTCGGCCGAGGCCGCCGTCACGATGGCAGCCACGTCCGTGGCGGCCAGCACGGAGAGGGCCGTGTCAGCCGGGCCGCCGGTGAGCCCAAGGCGGGAGGCGCGCAGGTGCAGCTGGGAGGCCGACTCCTCGGCGCTGGCGTAGAGGACGGAGCCGGCGGCGGGGGCAACGGCCGTGGACGTGGCGAGGGCGCCGGCGATCTGCAGCACCAGCGTGGACTTGCCGATGCCGGGCTCGCCGCCCAGCAGCAGGACTGCCCCCGGGACCAGTCCACCGCCCAGCAGGCGATCGACCTCGGCCACGCCGGTCGGCTGGCGGCGCATGGCGGACGACGCCAAGGCACCCAGTGGACGCGCCTCCGCAGACGGCGACGGGGAAGCCGCGCCACGAACCCGGGCGCGCCGCTCGGAGGGGCGGATCAGCGTCTCGACGAGCGAGTTCCAGGCACCACAGCCACGACACTGCCCCTCCCACTTGGGGAACGTGGCGGCGCACGACTGGCAGACGTACTCGCTGGCCGCCCGGGAGCGCGCCACGGCCTAGGCAGCCTCGACGGGAGTCTTCTCCGTGGCAGGCTCGATGGAGAGGCCGGAGTCGTCCGAGCGATCGACGCGGATCGTGTCCCCGGCTTTGAAGCGTCCCACCAGCAGGGCCTCCGCGAGCGGGTCCTCGATCATGCTCTGGATGACACGGCGCAACGGGCGGGCACCGTAGTCCACGTCGTAGCCCAGCTTGATGACGTGGTCCTTGGCCTCTTCGCTGACCTCCAGGTCGATCTGCTGGACCTTGAGCTGCCGGCGCACGCGGGCCAACAGCAGGTCTACGACCTCCCTGATCTCATCGACCGTGAGGGAGCGGAAGACGACCTGCGAATCGATGCGGTTGAGGAACTCGGGCCGGAAGCTCGACTTGAGCTGCTCGAGCACCTTCGTCTTCATGCGGTCGTACTGGGCCTCGCGCTCCAGGCCCTGGTCGGCGGACACCGGCCGGAAGCCCAGCGACGTGTCCTTGAGCAGGTCCCTGGCGCCGACGTTGCTGGTCATGATGATGATGGTGTTGCGGAAGTCCACGCGGCGCCCCTTGGCGTCGGACAGGTGCCCGTCCTCGAGGATCTGCAGCAGCATGTTGAAGACCTCGGGATGAGCCTTCTCGATCTCGTCGAGCAGCACCACCGAGTACGACTTGCGCCTGACGGCCTCGGTCAGCTGGCCGCCCTCCTCGAAGCCCACGTAGCCTGGTGGCGCGCCTACCAGCCGGCTGACGTTGTGGCGTTCCATGAACTCGCTCATGTCGATCTTGATGAGCGAATCCTCGCTGCCGAACATGAACTCGGCGAGCGTCTTGGCCAGCTCGGTCTTGCCCACGCCGGTGGGGCCCAGGAAGATGAACGAGCCGATGGGTCGCTTGGGGTCCTTGAGCCCGGCACGGGCACGGCGGACCGCCTTCGAGACGGTGTCGATGGCCTCGTTCTGGCCGATGACACGCTGGTGCAGGGCGTCTTCCATCTGCAG